>JBFHII010000229.1:0-5358 GCA_041596535.1 Breoghania sp.
AACGACTGGCTCGCGCGGATGTTTCTCGACATGGCGGCGCGATACGGAATTTCCGTTCACGGACGCAAGGTGCGCGAATCCTCCCTGTCCTTCATCATGCCCAAAGACGGCAAGCGCGCCATCGTACGCTGCCGGGACGACAACTTCCTGCACCCCTTCCCGATGCTGAACCTGCACGGATGCAGGGCGCTGCACGTGGACGGGCATCTTCCGGATGCGGCGCTGCATTACGCCCGCGCCTGCCGTGAGGCCGGAATCCTGACCTCGCTTGACGGGGGCGCGGTGCGCGCCAACACCGACGAACTGCTCGGCTTCATCGATGTGGCCATCGTCTCCGAACGTTTCTGCGAACAGCTCGGCAAGTCGGTGGGCGATACGCTGACGTACCTCAAGGCGCGTGGCTGCCGCATCGGCGGCGTCACCCAGGGTGAGCGCGGCATGGTCTGGTACGATGAAACGGGAGCGCGCCTACAACTGCCGTCGCTCACGGTTGCCAGGGAAAACGTCATCGACACCAACGGCGCGGGCGACGTCTTCCACGGGGCCTATGTGTATTCCTATCTCGGCGATCCGGGGAAGCCGTGGCTGGAGCATTTCAAGTTTGCGCGTGCCGCCTCCGCCCATGCGATTCAGCACCTGGGCAACGAGGCAAGCCTGCCGAGCCGGGAAAACGTGCTCGATGCCATGTCGACGCTCGCGGAAGGGGCATCCGAAAGCGCGGCCTAGGAATTGTTTCTGAATTTCGGTTGCGGGCGCACCGGGCGCGGCAAGGCTTATGCCTTGCCCGCCTCAACAGCATCCGCGATGTAGCGCGGCAGCGCGAAGGCCGCGGCATGCACTTCCGGCGTGTAGTAGCGGGTATCGAGCCCGGCCGTTTCGAAGCGTTGACGCAACGTGTCGACGGGGACGCGCCGGATGTCGGCATTATCGCTCGCCCAGCCGAGGGTCATATGCCCACCGATGTAGGTCGGCACGCAGATCACATAGGCCGAGGCATCGGCAAACAGCGCGTTGAAATGACCGATGCTGGCCGTCAGTTCGTCGGCCTGCAGAAACGGCACGCCGTTCTGCGTGACGAGCACGCCGCCCGGCTTGAGGCAGCTTTTCACCGCCTCGTAGAATTCCCGGGTAAACAGCACCGCGCCCGGACCGATCGGATCGGTGGAATCGACAATCACCACGTCGAACCGCTTGTCGGTGGTTTTCACGAAATCGACGCCGTCGGCAATCACGAGATCGAAGCGATCGTCGCTGAAGACCGGAGCGTTCATCTCGGCAAAATGCTGCTTCGAGAACTCGACCACGGCCGCATCGATTTCAACCTGCACGAGGCGCTCAACGGAGGCATGCTTGAGCACCTCTTCCGCCAAGCCACAGTCTCCGCCACCGACGATCAGCACGTCACGCGCACCACCGTGCGCCAGTATCGGAACGTGGCTCATCATTTCGTGATAGATGAACTCGTCTGCGGTGGTGACCTGGGTCACCCCGTCGAGCAGCAGAACCTTGCCGAAGAGCCGGTTTTCGAGAAGCACCAGATGCTGATGCTCGGTCTTGTCCTCGAACAGCACCCGGTCCGCCTCAAACGAGAAGCGGATCCCGGGATGCAGGGTCTCGGAGTAAAGCTGCCTGTCCGTCATGCGCCTTTTCCGCGCAGGATTTCCTCGACCACGAGCGAGCGCGGATTGAACGCTGCCCGCAGCACCGCGATGCAGCTCTCGGGCACCGCGTCGCCGCACATGAACACGTCGAGCGCCGCATAACCGTTCTCCGGCCATGAATGGATCGAGATGTGGCTCTCGGCCAGCACCGCGACACCGGAAATCCCGTTCGGCTCGAACCGGTGCAGGTGGATGTGCAGAAGCGTTGCGCCTGCAGTTTCAACGCATTCAACCAGAGTCTTCTCGATATGCTCGAGATCGTCGAGGTTTTCCGCGTCGTGCAGGTCGATGATCAGATGCGTGCCGGCGCATTTGACGCCATTCTTGACGACAAAATGATCCTTGCGCTCGTCCGCAGATACGGTGTCGCGAACGACGTGAGTGTGTTCTTCAGCATGGGTGGTGCTTGGAGCCTCCAAGTCCATCCCCAATTCGAAGAGGGCGCTGTGCGTAGACATTCGTCCTCCCAAACCAGCAGATGAAACCCGGGCGAGCCGGAGAGGCGCGATATACGGGTTCGCGGTCCCGGATTCAACCGTAAAAACCCGAAACTCGAACATTTGGATGCACAAATTCCCGACGCGTCGCGCCCCGCCGGAAGCCAGGCGCCAAACCGGCGATTTTCATAGCCGCCTAACGATCCGTGCCAATCGTGCGGCACTCTGGCAATACGCGCCGAATTGCGCCATGTATTGCTGTGTTGCAAGCGCCGCGCGTTTCTGGCGCTAGACCGCACGCGGCCGTCGCGGTGTCGCCATCAACCGGTCACAGGAACGCCGCCGTCCCGTGCCTACAATGTTGCCAGATACGCAAGGTTTTGGAGATCACGATGAAATTTGCCCCACCGTCTTCCATGGCGCTCGGCGCCGCCCTGATTGCATCGCTCCTTGTCGGACCGCAGGCACAGGCCTTCGAGCCGACCGGCAGCGTCGTCGCCGACACGTTTCTCGAGGGTCTGGAAGCGGGTGGCGCGCAGAACCTCACCGTCGGGTCGGTCGAGACGTCCGGTGACTCGGTGACCATCAACATGCTTTCGGCGACCATGCGTCAACGCGGCGAGGAAATGGTGCTGGAGGCAGACGCCATCGCCTTCACGGACGCCGAGGTTGTCGCGGGCCGCATCAAGGCCGGCGCCATGGCCGCGCAGAACCTGAGCATGAAGACCGACGAGGCAGCGTTCTTCGCCGCGCGCACCGCCGCCACCAACGTGATCCTCGTCCGGCCTCAGGACATGTCGGCTATCGGCGCGCCCATCGACGCGGTGGGCTACGAGAGCCTGGACATCGGCGATATCCGCGTGACGACGGATGACGAAGGCACCGTGCCGATCGCGCGTATCTTCAGCACGCTGGAACGCACCGGCAAGGCGCCGCCGACCAAGGGCGCTTTCCAGATCGAAGGCATCACGCTGGATCCGGCGCAGCTGGACGATGCACAGGCCAAGGAAACGCTTTCCGACCTCGGCTACGACATGCTCAACCTGTCGATGAAGGCCAGCTTCGAATGGGATGTTCCCAATTCCCGGGCCATTCTCGAGAACCTCGAGGTTTCCGGCGACGGCATCGGTACGCTATCACTGTCGGCCACGTTCGGAGGCATTACGCCCGACGTCGTCGCGACGCTCAAGCGTCAGTCGCATGATGATGGCGAGTTGATGGCGTTGGCCCAGCAGGTCACCGTGGAAAGCATCAACCTGCGGTTCGACAACGACACCGTCGTCGAGCGCGTGCTGGATCGCCAGGCGGAAGAGGCCAACATGGACCGCGCCGCCTTCGTGGAGCGCCTCAACACCAGCCTGCCGCAAATCCTGACGCTGCTGCAGAACCCGCCGTTCCAGGAAAAGGTCGCGGGTGCGGTCGGCACCTTCCTGACAACCCCGGGTTCCTTGCAGGTCGTGGCGAGCCCGGCGCAGGCCCCCACCGTCGGCGCGCTTGCGGGGACGGCGATGATGGCACCGATGGCAGTTCCGGTGCTGCTGGGCCTGGAGATCACCGCCAACAAATAGCCGCGCGCCGCGACAGGCGGGGCGGTGTCGCACAAGGCTGGACGTTGCGGCGTTACTCCGCCGCGACGTCGGCATCCGGCTGGTTGGCGAGATACCACTCGTAGACCTGCGCCAGACCCGACTTCAGATCGATGCGCGGTGTCCATCCCAAGGCATGCAGCCTGGAGCTGTCCATGATCTTGCGCGGTGTGCCGTCCGGCTTCGTCGTGTCGAAGGTGATCTCGCCCTCATAGCCGACCACGGCCATGATGGTTTCGGCCAGCTCGCGGATCGGCACGTCGGATCCGTAGCCCACGTTGATGTGTTCCGCGTCGTCATAGCGGGTCAGCAGGAACGCCAGCGCGTCGGCCAGATCATCCACATGCATGAACTCGCGCAAGGGGGTGCCGGTCCCCCAGACCTCGACGGTCGGTGCGCCGGATCGCTTGGCCGCATGCACTTTGCGCATCAACGCAGGAATCACGTGGCTGGAGGTCAGATCGAAATTGTCGTTCGGGCCGTAGAGATTGGTCGGCATCGCCGAGATGTAGCTGCGCCCGAACTGCTTGCGATACGCCTGGCACAGCTTGATGCCGGCGATCTTGGCGATCGCGTACCATTCGTTGGTCGGCTCCAGCGGGCCGGTCAGCAGCGATTCCTCGACGATCGGCTGCTCGGCGAACTTCGGATAGATGCAGCTTGAACCGAGAAACATCAGCCGGTTCACATCCGCGAGATGCGCGCCGTGCACCAGGTTCGTCTCGATCATCATGTTCTGATAGAGAAAGTCCGCCGGGTAGCTGGAGTTGGCCATAATGCCGCCGACCTTTGCCGCCGCGATGATCACGCAATCGGGCTTCGCCTGTGCCAGATAAGCCTCGACCTGGTCCTGCCGGGTCAGATCCACCTCCGCGCGCCCTGCGGTCAGGATCTCGCAATCCTCGCGTTCGAGCCGCCGCACGATGGCCGACCCCACCATGCCACGATGGCCGGAAACGAAGATGCGCTTGCCCGCGAGCGGATAGTGCATGCCGTCCTCCATCATTCGCCGCGGCCATAGGCCTGCCGCGCCAGGCGCTCGGTCATCAGCAGCTCGCGATCGGCGACGACCATCTCTTCAACGAGATCCGCAAAGCGGGTGGTGTGTTCCCAGCCGAGCACGTCGCGCGCCTTCGACGGATCGCCCAGCAGCAGGTCCACTTCCGTCGGCCGGAAATAGGCGGGATCGATCCGCACCAGAACCTCGCCGCTGGCGGCATCCGTGCCGACTTCGTCGACGCCCGCCCCCGACCAGGCAATGGTCCTGCCGATGCAGGCGAAGGCCAGCTCCACGAACTCGCGCACCGAATGCGTTTCGCCGGTGGCCAGCACGTAGTCGTCGGGCGTGTCCTGCTGCAGCACCCGCCACATGCCCTCGACATAGTCGCGCGCATGCCCCCAATCCCGCTTGGCGTCGATGTTGCCGAGATACAGAACCTTCTGCAGCCCCAGTTCGATGGCGGCAACCGCACGGCTGATCTTGCGGGTGACGAAGGTCTCGCCGCGCAGCGGGCTTTCGTGATTGAACAGGATGCCGTTGGACGCGTGCATGCCGTAGGCCTCGCGGTAGTTCACCGTGATCCAGTAGGCGTACAGCTTCGCCGCCGCATAGGGAGAGCGCGGGTAGAACGGCGTCTTCTCGCTCTGCGGCGTCTCCTGCACCAGCCCGTAGAG
>JBFHII010000230.1:0-5343 GCA_041596535.1 Breoghania sp.
CGGCGTCTCGGCGAGAAAGCGGATGGTGCGGCCGAACTCGGACAGCTGTGGTCCGTGTCCAAGCAGCAGGTTGTCCGTCTGGCGCCGGAAGTCGTCCTTGGTCTGGCGGCTGTTTGGCAGGGTGGGGCCGGGACCGATGGCGTTGACGCGGATGCGCGGGGCAAGCGCCTGCGCCAGCGTGCGGGTGGCGGACCAGAGCGCGGATTTCGACAGCGTGTAGGAAAAGAACTCTGGCGTCGGTTTCCATACCCGCTGGTCGATCATGTTGACGATCGAACCGGTCATGTCGTCGGGCAACCGCGCCGCCATCGCCTGCGCCAGGAAGCAGGGCGCGCGCACGTGCACCGCATGGTGCGCATCGAACAGCGCCGGTGACAGCGAGCCGACGGAGTCCCGTTCGAACAGGGAGGCGTTGTTGACCAGCAGCGTCGGCGGCGTACCGAAGGCGGATGCCGCCGCCTGCACGAGACCGTCCAGCCGCGAGATATCCGACAGGTCCGCGAACAGGCTATGAGCCCGGCCTCCGTCGGCGCGGATCCCGGCGACCGTGCGTTCCGCCTCGTCACGCGACGTGTTGGCGTGCACGCACACGGCCCAGCCGTGGGCGGCGAGATCTTGGGCAATCGCCTTGCCGATGCGTTTCGCGCCGCCGGTCACCAGCGCGACCTTTTCGGATCTGTCCTGCACCACGGGTGCGTTCCTCCCTGCCGGTGCCGCGGTCCGGGTTGTGGCCTAAAGACCTCGCGCGATGGCGAAGACGACAACGATATAGGCGATGTAGCCGCCCACCAGCGCGAGGCCGGCCGGCTTGCCGAGCGTGATGCGGAACACCGCCAGCAGCATCAGCAGGACGGTCGTCGCCAGCATCACCCAGATGTCGAATTCCATGATCTCCGGCGGAACCGCGATCGGCACGATGGCCGCCGTGGTGCCCAGGATTGCCAGCAGGTTGAAGACATTGGAGCCGATGACATTGCCCAGCGCCACCGCGGAATGGTTGCGCCTGACCGCCATGACGGTGGTCGCAAGTTCGGGCAGCGAAGTTCCCAGGGCGATCACTGTGAGGCCGATGGCGGTTTCCGTGACACCCCATTGCCGGGCGATGGCGACCGCGCCCTCGATCGCCAGGTGACCGCCAACGGGCAGGCCGACAAGGCCGATGATCATCATGAAGGCGGCTAGCGGCAGGCCGTCGGGAATGCTTTCGACATCATCCAGAAAGCCTTCCGCCTCGCATGCCTCGGCATTGCTCTCTGCGTCGTCGACGCAACAGGGATCCGGGGTGCATGCGGCCATCTTCATCGACTCCTTGCGCGATTTGCGGGCTTTGCGCATCTCGTGCACTGAGTTGTAGAGAAACAGCGCCAGAAGGCTCAGCAGCACAATCCCCATGGGCCGGCCCAGCGGCTCGAACGTGCACATGGCGATGAAGATGATCGTCACCACGGTCAGGAACACCGCGTTGCGCCGCGCGCCGTTCTGGCGGCAGCTTGTCGCGGCAATCAGCGCGGGCACGCCCATGACCAGCAGGACATTGGCGATGTTGGAGCCGACGACATTGCCCACCGCGATGCCGGGTGAGCCATCGAGGGCGGCGCGCAGCGAGATCACCAGTTCAGGCGCCGATGTCCCGAATGCCACGATCGTCAGGCCGATCACCAGGGAAGGGATGCCGAACCGCTGCGCCACGGCGACCGAACCCCTTACCAGAACATCACCTGCGACAAGAAGGATGGTCAGGCCGCCGATGAGGCTTAGGTAATCGAGCATGCTGTGGTTGTTCCATTGTTCTTGGGTGCCGGGCGGCCAGGGACGCCCCCTATATAGGCAATCACGGGCGCGCGTGAAAGGAGCGCTGCCCCAGTCCGGGGTAGTGCGGTGGATGGGCCGCCGTGAAGGGCGCTAACGGTCTGACGCGCGACGCCTTTCAAGGTGTTTGGCGACGCGCAGGTGACGGTAGATGGCGTAGTTCATGGCGGTGAGGAAGCCGAAGCGGCCGCGCAGGAAATGGCGGCGCAGCACATAGGCCTTGAAGAAGGCCATGGGAAACTCCGTGAGGATGCGCCAGAAGGGCAGCCGCACGCCGCGTGCTTCCATGTTCTCCACCTGCATGTCGGAATAGGCGTTGAGCTTCGTGATCTCGTGGCTGAGCGAGCGCACCGACCGGTGATGAATGCGATTGCGCAGCCGGCCGACGCGCGTGCCCGGCGCCAGCTCCACGCGATCATGCACGGTGCTGTCCGCATAGCGGCCGGAGGACCGGCGATACAGCCGCACCGGATCGATGGTGTAGGACCAGCGGTGCGGCTCCCGTTCGCCGGGGAACTGTTCGGCGATCGGCACCCTGTAGGCGTCGCAAGGCGGCGTGCCGGCGGCGAACAGGGCCCGGATTTCCGCGACCAGCGCCGGCGGGCAGATCTCGTCGGCATCGATGTTCAGCAGCCAGTCGTTGCGGCACTGGTCCTCGGCGAACCGCTTCTGCGGACCGTATCCCTGCCACGCATTGTGCATTACCCGTGCGCCATGGGCGGCGGCGATTTCGCGGGTCGCGTCGGTCGATCCGGAATCGACAACGACGATCTCGTCCGCCAGTCCCCGCACGGCCTCGATCGTGTCGCCGATGCGATCGGCTTCATTGAGCGCGATGAGGAAAATCGAGAGCGGAAGCGCGTCGGACATCAAGAGTCGCCGGAATTGGAGGAAGGCCGGGGGCAGCGGCGGTCACCGGTGGATGTGGCATGCCGGAGGTCCCGGCGCAAGTCGTTCACCGCCCGTCAGCCGTGCCCGAAAATACCACCAAATTGTCGCAGAATGATCTCAATTGCCACCTTTTGCGTGCACAGTTGAGGACTAGGTTTGCAGAACGGACGGCCAATGCCCGCCCGCAATGGAATACCGAGTAGGAAAGTACAATGAAACGCCTTGTTATTGGTTGCCTGATGTTCGGCGCAAGCCTCGGCGTCGGCCAGGCAGCGGCAGCGGACCTGCCGCTGCCCGAGGTTTCCGCCCCGGCCTACGACGCGCCCGTCCCCCAGGAACGCTTCTTCTGGACCGGCTTTTACTTCGGTGGCAATGTTGGCGCCACCTATGCTGATCGCGACGCCAACGGCCCGGTCACCGGTGCGTTCGATTCCCAGCGCACGGGTGTCAGCGGCGGCATTCAGGCCGGCTACAACCACATGATGACGGAGAACGTCCTCATCGGTCTGGAAGCCGATCTGGGCTTTGCCGATATCGCCAAGCGGGTCACCGCCGGTGGCGTCGCCGTGCGCAGCAGCAGCGACTGGAACTCGAGCCTGCGCGCGCGCGCCGGCTGGGCCTTCGATCGTTACCTGGTCTACGGCACCGCCGGCCTTGCGGTCGCGGATGTCGACTGGTCCAGCTCGACCGGTTCCGACAGCACGACGGCTGTCGGCTACACCGTCGGCGCCGGCGTCGAAGGTGCGGTCACCGACCGCATCACCGCGCGGGTGGAGTATCTCTATTCCGATTTCGGCAACGAGAACTTCAACCTGGGCGGCACGGCCCTCAAGTCCGATCTGGACACGCATACCGCGCGAGTCGGCCTGAACTACAAGTTCTGACCAACGCCGCACGGGCACAAGCAACGGCACGGACGCAGGGGCGCCCGTGCCGTTTTTTATTGCGGATCCATACGGGTCTTGTCGAAGGCGGGCAGGCGCGCCGCGAAATCGTCAAGCCATGCGACGAGCTTGGGGTAGTGCGCGCGCCACTCGCCCGCGAAGCGCAGGTCGAGATAGCCCAGTGCGCAGGCGACCGTGATCGCGCCGATGTCCAGGGTCTTGCCCAGAGCGGGCGGCATTTCCTCGAGCACATCGAGACCGCGGGTGACTTTCTCCGCTTGGCGGTCGAGCCAGGGCTGGTACCATTTTTCTTCCGGGCGGAAGCGGATTTCGTAGACGCGCAGCAGGGCGGCATCCATGATTCCGTCGGCAAGCGCCTGCATGCGCAGGGCTTCATAGCGGCGCGGGCCGTCCGGGATCAGCAGACCGCCGCCAGCCAGGTGGTCGATGTACTCCACGATGACGCGGGAATCGTAGAACGCTTCGCCGTCCTCGTTGATCAGCACCGGAATCTTGCCCAGCGGATTCTGCTGGATCAGCGTATCGTTGGGATCGTTGGTGTCGGCGTCCTGGACGTCGATGCGGTCGAGCAGTCCGACGACGGCGGCCGCCAGTTTCACTTTGCGGCCGAATGGCGATGCAGGCGAGCTGCGAAGAACGAGCATGCGGTTTCTCCCTGGAGCGTGCTCCCGCCGGGGCTGCGTGGGCCGGCGGATGCGTGCTTGTGCGTGGCGTGAGAAACGGGCGCGTCGGCGTGGATGCCCGCTACCGTTCCCCGTGGCTGCATCACTGTGCCGTTCCCGGTCGCAAGTGCAAGAGGCGCTGCAGCGGTCTTCCGGTTTTCGTCGGAACAGGGGATGAGCCGGGTCGTCAAGGACCCGGTCCCGGGGTGGTCGGCGGCGTCGCCCCAAGCGGGCGCATGATCCCTGCGGGCGTCGATCCGGCGGATGACAGGACCTATGGATGATCCTCGTTCAAGTTTGACACAAATTCCGGTTTCATTTTCCGCGTATTTTGGCGAATGACGCAATCTGCGCTTAAGCCGCGGCCGCTATGGATATGGCAGGAGAAACGGAAACCAACGTAAACGTATGTATGCCTTGGCGGTCAGGAATTGTGTCGGGACGGCGGGAACGCTGTTCAAGGCGCTGCTGTTGGCGGCGAGCTTCTACGTGGTTTCAGCCGACCAGTTTTCCGCGCTGCGGCCCGGGGTCGTCGATGTTGCACTGGTGCGTTACCGCGCCGCCGTCGACACCACTTTGCGAAGCAGGCTGGACGTCGGCGATCTCGACAGGAAGATCGTGCGCGTCGCCGCGGATCTTGACCCGCGGCTGTATTTCGGCGCCGCCCGGGCCGAGCTGAAGCACGACGTGAACATCGTCTTCGACAAGGTGCTCGACGTCCCCCGCTAACCTCTCGATCGTCAGCGGGGCCCGTCAAACCTGCCGGACGTCATGGAACTCCGCGCAGCACCTCAGGGGCGTACGGTGCGGCACCATGCGTCATGCACGTACCAGCGGTCCCGGCCGGCCACGCAGACCTCGACATTCCATCCGATGCCGGCAAAGGCCTGATATTCCTCGATCATGTAGTAGAGCTTGCGGTGACGGCGCTGCGCGCCTTCCTGCGTCTCTGCGCTGGCGCGACAGTAGCGCCGGGCAAGCGGGCTGGGGCGGTCCTTGATGAACCCGGTCTGGGCAGCCCGGCCCAGCGCGGTGATCGAGAAATCGCGGCGGTAGTCGGGATCCGCGCGTTCAAC
>JBFHII010000231.1:0-5338 GCA_041596535.1 Breoghania sp.
ACTACGTCGAGGCGCGCGCCGAAGACGACGTTACGGCAGCTCTGTCCCGCCAGCGGAAACAGCCCGAATCCTGATGCGCTCCCCCTCCCCCTGGAGCCGGGACACCCTTGATGCCTCTCGTAAAATTGATAGCAAACCGCCGACCGGCGACAAAAAATTAAGTGACCGGTGGGACACTGCCCGTCTGTAACCTTGAGACGGAACCAAGACGTGCGCCCATCGACTTCCTCCGACGCCGAAGCTGCCCCTGCCATCGAGATTCCAGGCTTGCTGGGCATGCTGCGGGCGCGCCTGTCCGCGCTGCGCAACGGCACGACCGATGCCGACGGGGCCCAGCGCACGGCCCTGTTCACATTCACGGTGCGCATTGTCGGCGCGGCACTGGCCTATCTCTCACAGGTATTTCTCGCCCGCTGGATGGGCGGCCACGAGTACGGCATTTTCGTCGTCGTCTGGACCTGGGTTGTCATCGTGGGCGTCATCGCGCCGCTGGGCTTCAATTCCGCGGTGCTGCGGCTGATCCCGGAGTATCTGGAAAAGAACCAGCCCGAGCTGCTGCGCGGCGTGATCACCGCCAGCCGCCTCTACGCCGTCGGCTCCGCCGTCCTGCTCTCGTCCATCGGCGCGCTCGGCGTGTGGCTGCTGAGCGGCGAGATCGCCTCCTACTACATCCTGCCCGCCTACCTCATGGCGCTGTGCCTGCCACTGTTCACGCTGACCGACATCCAGGAAGGCCTGGCCCGCGCCAACGCCTGGACCGATCTGGCGATGCTGCCGACCTACATCTGGCGGCCGCTGCTGATTCTGCTCGTGATGCTCGGCGCCAGCATTCTCGACGAGCCGCACACCGCCGTCACCGCCAGCGTCGCCGCCATCCTCGCCACCTGGCTGGTGGCGGGCGGCCAGTTCTTCGCCATCAACCGGCGCCTGCGGACGCTCGTCACGCCGGGCCCGCGCGCCTGGGATCCGCGCAAATGGTTCTCCATCGCGCTGCCGATCTTCCTGGCGGAGGGCCTGTTCGTGCTGCTGACCAGCTCGGACGTGCTGATGGTCGGCTACTTCATGCCGCCCGAGCGGGTCGCGGTCTATTTTGCCGCCGCCAAGACACTCGCCCTGGTGCATTTCGTCTATTTCGCGGTCAAGGCGGCCACCGCCCACCGCTACTCGCGGTTGCACCACGCCGGCGACCGCGCCGGACTTGCGGCCTTCGTCGAGGCCTCGGTCAAATGGACGTTCTGGCCGTCGCTTGCCGGCACCCTCTTTCTGCTGGCTTTCGGCAAATACATCCTGATGCTGTTCGGCACGGGCTTCACCGACGGGCACATCCTGCTGTCGATCCTGCTGATCGGCGTGCTGGCACGCGCCGCCATCGGCCCCGTCGACGCGCTGCTCACCATGGCCGGCGAACAGAAGCGCTGCGCCATGGTCTATATGGCGACCTTTGCCTGCAACCTGGCCTTGAACCTGACGCTGATCCCGCTGTACGGCCTAAAGGGCGCGGCGATCGCCACCGCCGCCGCCATGGTAATCGAGGCGACGCTGCTGTTCACGGTGACCCGCAAGTATCTCGGTCTCTACACCTTCATCTGGCGTCCGGCGGGCGTTGTGCTGGACACGCGCGCGGAGCAGCCCGATGGCTGAGGCCCTGAGGGTGCACCATGCGCGGCCGGCGGAGCTCGCGTCCCCCGCCCGCGTCGCCGCGCTGCAAGGCGAATGCCTGACGCTCGAAGAGGCCTTGGGCGAGGTGGAGCACTGGCGGGCGCTGGCGCACGGCGCGCTGGAGCGCAATCCGTTTTTCGGCCCCGATTTCCTGCCCGCCTATCTGCGGCACATGGCGCCCGACACTGTCCGCATCGCGGTCGCCCGCCATCGCGGCACGGGTGCCCTGCACGCGCTTGCGCCCGTCGGCCGGCGCAGGCTCGGCCTCGGAGTCGCCGGCAGCGCCACGACCTTCTGGGCCAACAATTTCGCACCGCTGGGCACGCCGCTGGTCACCGGCGATGCGGAGGCCGCGCTCGATACCCTGTACGCCCACACCGCGCACGCCATTCCGGGCCCGGTTTTCGCCGTTCCCTTCATGCGTCTCGATGGTCCGGTCTTCACCGCACTGAAGGCCGTTCTGGCCGCGCGCGGACAGGCGCTTGCACTGGCCGATCACTACCAGCGCGCCGGCCTCGACTGCACGCTGGACGCCGACGCCTACATGGAAAAGAACCTGTCGGGCAACCGCCGGCACAAGCTGCGCCGTTCCAGGCGCACGCTCGCCAGGGAAGGCGCCATCACCTCCTGCTGGCACACGCGGGAAGAAGACGTCGTCTCGGCCTTCGAGGCGTTTCTGGCGCTCGAGGCGGCAGGCTGGAAGGGACAGGGCGGCAGCGCCATCGCCTCGCACCAGTCCCGCGATGCCTTCGCCCGCGAAGCCGTGCAGGCGCTCAGCCGCCACGGAGCGATCGGCGTGCACGTTCTCAGCCTCGACGAACGCCCGGTCGCGGCCAGTGTGATCCTGCTCGACGGGCCGATCGGCATCGCCTGGAAGACCGCCTATGACGAGAGCCTCGCACGCCATTCGCCCGGGGTCATGAGCATCATCGACACGATGCGGGCGATCATGGGCGGAGACGTGCTGCGCGAGGTTGATTCGCTGACCGAGCCGGGTCACTCGATGATCGAGCCGCTGTGGCACGAGCGCATCCCGGTCGCGACGGTGCTCACGGCCTCCGGCCCGCTGGCCGCCACCCGCCTCGCCCTCATGCAGGCCGACATCCGCGCCCACCACCGGACCCGCGCGCTGGCCAAGCAGGGCCTGGCGAAGGCGCGGCGCCTGCTGAAGCGCTAGCCCCTGGCTTCCGCCTCGGCCTCGTCGCGCAGGATGCGGCGGATGACCTTGCCCGTCGTGGTCATCGGCAGGCCATCGACGAAGGCGATCTCGCGCGGATATTCATGCGCGGCGAGCCGTTCGCGCACATAGTTCTGGATGTCGCGCTCCAGCGCTTCCGACCGGGCATCCGGGTCCTTGAGCACGATGTAGGCCTTGACGATTTCCGTACGCAGCGGATCCGGCTTGCCGATCGCCGCGGCCAGCGCCACGCTTGGGTGCGACAGCAGGCAATCCTCGATCTCGCCCGGGCCGATGCGGTAGCCGGCCGAGGTGATCACGTCGTCGTCGCGGCCGACGAAATGCACGTAGCCGTCGGCGTCCATCAGCCCCTGGTCGCCGGTCAGCATCCAGTCGCCGACGAACTTGTCGCGCGTCGCCTCCGGCCGCTTCCAGTATTCCAGGAACATCACCGGATCGGGCCGGCGGACCGCGATCTGCCCCTCGCTCTCGGGCGGCAGCACGACACCGTCCGCATCGATGATCGCCACCTCGTGGCCGGGCACCGGCTTGCCGATGGCGCCCGCGCGCGACACGCCCGCCGCCGCACACGACGACAGCACCAGATTGCATTCCGTCTGGCCGTAGAACTCGTTGACGGTGATGCCGAGCGCCTCGCGCGCCCAGTCGAAGGTCTCGCGGCCCAGCGCCTCGCCGCCCGAGCCGATGGTGCGCAGCTTGAGATCGTACTTGGCGCGCGGATCGTCCATGGCGCGCAGCATCTTCAGCGCCGTGGGCGGGATGAACGTGTTGCGCACGCCGCATTCCGCCATCAGCTCGAAGGCCCGCTCTGGATCGAATTTCTCCGCCGGCCCCGCAACGACCGGAATGCCGTAATGCAGGCTCGGCAATAGCACGTTCAGCAGGCCGCCGGCCCAGGCCCAGTCGGCCGGGGTCCAGAACAGGTCACCGGGCTGCGGAAAGAATTCATGCGGCATCTGCACGCCGGGCAGATGACCGAGCAGCACCCGGTGGCCGTGCAGCGCGCCCTTGGGCGGCCCGGTGGTGCCGGACGTGTAGATCATCAGCGCCGGATCGTCGGGCACGCTGTCGAAGGTCTCGAATTCGTCGCGGGCGCGCTCCATCAGGTCCTCGAGCCCGTCGCTGGCCTCGGTCGGCCCGCCGACGGTGATGACCCAGCGCAAGTTCGGCAGCTCGCTGCGGATCTCGGAGATCTTTTCGGCGCCCGCCGCCGTGGTGATCAGCACCTTGGCGTCGCAATTGTCGAGCCGGTAGCGCAGCGCGTCGACGCCGAACAGCGAGGCCAGCGGCACCGCGATGGCGCCGAGCTTGTAGACCGCGAGATGCGCAAACGCCGTCTGTGGCGACTGCGGCAGCATCAGGGCCACCCGGTCGGCGCGCGCCACCCCGAGTCCGCGCAACGCATTGGCCAGCCGGTTGGCCGCGCGCCGCAGGTCCTCGTAGGTGTGGTTGACGTGGCTGCCGTCCTCAAGCCGGTGGATCAGCGCCACCCGCTCCGGCTCCCGGGCCGCCCAGCGATCACAGACATCGGCGGCGATGTTGTAGCGCTCAGGGATGTTCCAGCGGAAACCGGAGACAAGCCCGGCATAGTCGGATGCGGTCGGCAGCATGAACGGCCTTCTTGGTGTCGCAGCTTATTGTGCGCCGCAACTTAACCAGATGCACAGGGAAGAGGCAAATGCGGAGAGGAAGGGCAGCAGTCATGTTGCGCATCAGGTTCGCACGACTGCGCCGAACCTGATGCGCATTGCAACACCGGTCCCGTTTGTAAGGTCGCGATCCGGACCGGCAATTCCACCGCGTCTCGCCCCGTTCGAAGCGCGCGCGCTGAGCGCGCCCCCCTACGGCTTGGCCGCCGGCACACCAGCTGTCTCGTCCGGCTTGCCGGCACCGCTCTGTTCCGCGGGTCCCGCCAGCACGAGCGACCAAAAAACCTTGTACTTGTTGCCCGGCGCATAGGCCGTGGCAATGCCCATGCGGGTGACATCGGCGTTGCGCATGTTGGCGTCGTGCCGGGGCGAGCCGCGCCAGCCGGAAAACGCGTCGGCCAGCGTGTGATAGCCGGCGGAGACGTTCTCCACCGCGGGACCTGCGGGATAGCCCGCGCGGTCGAGCCGCGCCCGCACCAGGTTCGCGCGCTCCAGCGACACGTCGACCTTGCCGCGCGCCGCCATGTCGGCGGCCTGCTGGTGGGCGACGCGGCGCAACGTCGCGTCCGCCTGCAGCGGCGGCAATCCCTTGTTGCGGCGATAGCCGTTGATCATGGCGACCGCGGCGTCGGTATCGATCTCCGCGTCGCGCTGGGCAAGATCGTGATAGAACGACGGCGCGCCGGAATCGCGCGGGCCGCAGCCGCCCAGCAGCACGCCCACGGCGAGCAGCGCCGCGGCGATGAAACGATGTGTCATGCAATAGTTCCTCACCGGTCGCCCCGGTCTTGTGAGCCCTCGTCGGCGGATGCCGGCGCATCGGCGGGTGCGG
>JBFHII010000232.1:0-5323 GCA_041596535.1 Breoghania sp.
ATGCCGGGCTGCACCGTGTATCCGTCGACGGTCACCAGCGTGCCGTCCGCTGAACGTTCGAAGGAGCCGTCACGGGTGTATCCGGTGCTTCCGTCGGGCATCTCGATCTGGAAGTAGCCCTCGCCCCGGATCGCGACGTCGAGCTCGCGTTCCGTCGATTCCACGTTGCCTTGCGACATGATCCGGGTGGTTGCCGCGGTTCGCACGCCGGAACCGATCTGGACGCCTGTCGGCACGACGGTGCCGGAGTCGGAGGTGGCCGTGCCCATGCGGCGCAGGTTCTGGTACAGAAGGTCCTGGAACTCCGCGCGCTGGCGCTTGTAGCCGGTCGTGCGCATGTTCGCGATGTTGTTCGAGATCACCTCGACGTTTAGCTCCTGGGCCATCATGCCCGTCGCTGCGATATGAAGTGATTTCATTGGATTGCCTCCTCAGGGCTGCGCGGGCAGGTCATGCTTCCAGGCTTCCGAGCGAGTTGATGGCGCGTGTGAGCAGGTCGTTCTGCTCTTTCATCATGTTGGTGATCGACTGGTAGTCCCGCGTGACCTGGATCATCCGGGTCATCTCGATCACGCCATGCACGTTCGATCCCTCGATCGCGCCTTGCGACAGGCGCGGGGTCTCGACCTCGATCGGGTTCTCCCCGGCAAACAGATTGTCGCCCTGGTTGCGCAGCGTCTGTTCATCATCGAAGCGCACGATGCGCAGCTTGCCGCGCACGCCGTTCTCGCTGGAAATCGTGCCGTCGGAGGCGATCGTGATCGCGGTGTCGGTCGGGTCCAGCGTAATCGGTCCGCCATCGCCGAGCACGGGACGCCCGTCGGTGGTCACGATCTGACCCTCGGTATCCATCTGGAAGTTGCCGCTGCGCGTGTAGCGCTCGCCTTCGGCGGTCTGGATCACGAACCAGCCTTCGTCCTCGATCGCGACGTCCAGCGGATTGCCGCTCAGCGTGATCGAGCCGGCACTGAAATCGTGGAACGACTCGTAATCGTGGACATAAGAGAGGGTTTCGTCCTTACGAGGAAATTCAGACGCCTCAGCCACCGGCATAAGGTATTCCTCGAAGGTGAGATTCTGACCCTTGTAGCCCGTGGTATTGAGGTTCGCGAGATTGTTGGCGATGACATCCAATTTGCGCATGAGCGCGGTCTGGCGAGTCAGGCCTATGAGCTCGGCGTTCTCCATCGTTAACGATTCCTTTTGCTCCCCAGCAAACGCCGATGTCTCCCCAGACGCGGCGCTTGTTAACCACGTTGCATGGGGCGTGCCAGTTTCTAACTCCTTGAAATCATTAAGTTGGAGTCGCCGAAGGGGCTTCTTTGGGGCAACAATTGCCGACCCATTTTTCCTTCCGGCAAATGCTGCCCGGGGCGCGCTCATTAACGAATTGGAAACCTTTCGTTAACCATTAACACTTTAGAAACTAAGTGCGCCTGGGGAGCAGGTGCGACGGATCGGCAAGGGGTCCCAAATGACTGATGTGGATGCCGGCGCTGAACTCGATGAAGAGGGCGGCCCGAAAGCCGTCGATACGGCGGCAAAGAAGAAGAAGCTGGTCATGGTAGGCGCCGCCGCTCTGTTTGGCGCGCTGATCATCGGCGGCGGTGCCTCTTACATGTTCGGCATGTTCGATGGGGCGCCGGCCCGCGAAGCCGCGCGCGGATCGGAAGCGGCCGAGCCGGAGGTTCCTCCGGCCCGTGACGTTGTCTTCTTCGATCTGCCGGAGGTGACAGTGAACCTCGCCGCGACGGGGCGTGCCACCTACCTCAAGGTACAAATTTCCCTGGAAGTGGCGGACAGCGACATGGTCGACCAGATCGAGCCGTTCCTGCCGCGTGTCCTCGATGCCTTCCAGGTCTACTTGCGTGAACTGAGACCCTCGGATCTCGAAGGGTCCGCGGGCCTGTTCCGTCTGAAGGAAGAACTTCTGCGCCGGATCAACACCGCGGTCTATCCGGCGCGGGTCGACGGCGTTCTGTTTAAGGAAATCCTCGTCCAGTAGGGCTGCGCGAGGTGGTGGGAGCAAACCATGGCCGATGATGACGACGATCTCGATGCCAACGATATTGACTCCGCTTGGGGCGACGCCCTTGCGGAGCAGTTCGAGGACGAGGGAGGCGACGACGGCGATGATCTTGCCGCGGCCTGGGGGGCTGCGCTTGAAGAGCAGGGTGCCGGCAGCGCCGACGACATGGCCGCCCACTGGGCGTCGATGGTCGACGACAGCGAGCCGGAGATGGACGGTGCCAGCCGAGGCGCCGACCGGGTGCTCAATCAGGAGGAAATCGACAACCTCCTGGGCTTCAACATCGAGGACACGATCTCGGGCGACCAGAGCGGCATTCGCGCGCTCATCAATTCGTCGATGGTGTCCTACGAGCGTCTTCCGATGCTCGAGATCGTGTTCGATCGGCTGGTGCGCCTGACCACCACATCCTTGCGCAACTTCACCTCCGACAACGTCGAGGTGTCGCTCGACTCGATCACGTCGGTGCGTTTCGGCGATTACCTGAATTCCATCCCGCTGCCCGCGATCCTGTCGGTTTTCAAGGCCGAGGAATGGGACGGCTTCGGAATGGCGACGGTCGAGTCGAGCCTGATCTACTCGATCATCGACGTGCTGCTCGGCGGCGGGCGCGGCACGGCCGCCGTGCGCGTCGAGGGACGCCCCTACACGACAATCGAAATCAACCTGGTGCGCCGGATGATCGAAATCATTCTGGCTGATGCCGAGCAGGCCTTCGCGCCGCTCTCGCCAGTGCATTTCAATCTCGAACGCCTGGAGACCAATCCGCGGTTTGCCGCGATTTCCCGGCCGGCCAATGCCGCCATCCTCGTCGAACTTCGCATCGACATGGAGGATCGCGGCGGCAAGGTCGAGATCATGTTGCCCTATGCGACGCTGGAGCCCATCCGCGAGATGCTGCTGCAGATGTTCATGGGCGAGAAGTTCGGCCGTGACCCGATCTGGGAAGGCCATCTGGCCACGGAAATCTACGCCGCGGAGATGGAAGTCAACGCGGTGCTCTACGAGACGGAAGTGCCGATCAGCCGGATCATGTCTCTCGATGTCGGCGACACGCTGATGTTCGACATCGGGCCGAAAGACCCGGTGACCGTGAAGTGCGGGGACATCCCGCTGTCGGCGGGCAGTCTCGGCT
Organism: Breoghania sp.; assembly: GCA_041596535.1. Classification (GTDB taxonomy): domain Bacteria; phylum Pseudomonadota; class Alphaproteobacteria; order Rhizobiales; family Stappiaceae; genus Breoghania. Next base: position 3,165 of record JBFHII010000232.1, read on the forward strand.
GCGTCGACAATCATATCGCGATTGCGCTCAACCGCGGTCTGAACCGTCAGAAAATGACCTTGTCCGCCTTTGAACGGGCTATGCAGAAAGAAATGGAAACGTCGTGACCAATCTCCCTCTCGGACTGATCATCGAAGGTCTCGTCGCCGTCTTGCTGGTGCTGACGATCGGCTATTGCATTGTGCTCAACGGGCGTCTCAAGCGCTTGCGATCCGACGAGGAAGCTTTGCGCGCGACGATTTCCGAACTGATTACGGCGACCGAGATCGCCGAGCGCGCGATCCTCGGCCTGAAGGCAACCGCCAACGACTGCGACACGACGTTGAGCGACCGCCTGTACGAGGCCGAGCGCGTCTCGCTCGAACTTGTCGAACAGATCGCTACGGGCGAAACGGTGCTGGGCCGGATCAGCCAGATCGCCGATGCGGCGCGCCCCGGAGCCCCGCGGGCGCCCAAGCCGGCCGCGTCTTCGACCGTCGTGGCGGAGCCGGCGGCACCTGCGCCCGCAAAGCCCATGTCCGGCAAGGATCTGAAGGCCGCCGCTGCGGAAACGGCTGCCCGGCTTGAAAACTTCCGGCGCCGTTCCTCGGAGCGCGCGGCGTGAGTTTCCGTCTCCTCCCCATCGTGCTGTTTGCGACCGGTGCGCTCCTGTTTCTCAAGAGTGTTTCCCTGGTCGTTTCCGATGGCTTCGTGTTCTCGCCGGTGATCGTCGAGGCCGCCGCCCAGGATACGGCGGGCGCTGACGGGGCGGAGACTGACAATGCCGCGGCCGACGCCAGGGACACGGCGGAGGCCGGGGACGCAGCGCCGGTGGCGGAGACACCGACGGCCGAGGAACGCGAACCGGTGGATCTCGGCAAGTCGCGTTCCGAGCGCGCCGTGCTCGAAAGCCTGCGCGAACGCCGCGAGACACTCGATGCGCGCGAGCGCCAGCTCGAGTTGCGCGAACAGCTTCTTCGGGCCGTCGAGAAACAGATCCAGCAACGCGTCTCCGAGATGAAGGCGCTCGAGGAACGGATCGGTGTCGCCACCACCAAGAAGGCCGAGCAGGAAAAGGAGGAATTCGCCAATCTGGCGAAGATGTACCAGTCGATGAAGCCCAAGGATGCGGCCCGGATTTTCAACCGCCTGGAGCTCTCCATTCTGTTGAAGGTATCCAAGGCGATGAAGCCGGTGAAACTCGCCGACGTGATGGCGAAGATGGATCCGGAGGCTGCGGAACGGCTGACCATCGAGATTGCGACCGGGGGCACCGGAATGGGCACTGAGGCGCCCATGGCGGAACTGCCGAAGATAGGCGGAAGCTAGGTCATGGCGCCGTGTCACTGCGTTCACGACCGCGCCTTTGCGTAGGATGTGAGCGATTGACGTAAGGGCGCGTTAAGGCCGGCTGTCTAGGATGGGTGTTTGGGGCGTCAGTGAACAATTGGATTAAAGCGGTGATGGCGAGGCGGACAATCGCACAGCGGTGTCTGAATGCCGTCGCGGGCGCGGGCCGCATGCTGATGTGGCTGCTCGTGTCCGTGGCGCTTTCGCTTGCCGTGTCGCGGGGCTCCGTTGCAGCGGACTCCCTTGTCGCCGATGTGGAAGCGCGCGCCGAAGACGGCTATGGCCGCATCGTGCTGACGTTCCACGACCTGTCCCTGCTGCCATCCTTCGACGCGCGTATCTCCAGCGGTGTCCTGCGCATCGCCTTCGAGAATCCTGTCGAGATCAAGGTCACCGACATTCCGCTCGTGCTTCCCGATTATGTTTCGGTCGCCCGTCGTGATCCCGACGGCACGGGCGTGCGTCTCGCGCTCAAGAACGACCTGCGCATCAACACGATGGAAGCGGGTGAAAAGCTGTTCATCGACCTGCTGCCGCAAAACTGGGCCGGCCTGCCGCCAGGCTTGCCCGACGATGTGGTGCAGGAACTGGCGCGTCGCGCCGAAGCCGCCATGCGGCGGGTCCGCGAACTGGAGCAGACGCGGCTGGAAGACCACACCGGCCCCAGGGTCGACCTGCGCATCGGCGAGCATCCCACATTCACGCGGCTGGTCTTCGACTGGACGTTGCGGTTCGATTCAAAGTTCATCCGCGAAGACGACCTGGTGAAGGTTATCTTCAACCATTCCGCCCAGCTGGACCTGAGCGAATTGCGCGCGCACCTGCCTGCC
>JBFHII010000233.1:0-5307 GCA_041596535.1 Breoghania sp.
CATCGGCACTTACATCCGCGCCAGCAGCGAAAGCGACGCGGACGCCGGCGACCGCGCCAACGACGCCATCCGCATCGCCGCGCCGCAGCTGCGCTGCAAGGTCATCGGCGAGGGCGCCAATCTGGGCATGACCCAGCGCGCCCGCATCGAGTTCTCGCGTGCCGGCGGACGCTGCAACTCCGACGCCATCGACAACTCCGCCGGCGTCAACTCCTCCGACATGGAGGTCAACATCAAGATCGCGCTTGGCGCCGCGGTGCGCTCGGGCCGTCTCGATACGCCACGCCGCAACAAGCTGCTGGCCTCGATGACCAACGAGGTCGCGGACCTGGTCCTGCGCAACAACTACCTGCAGACGCTGGCGATTTCGCTTTCCGAGCGGCGCGGGCTGGAAGATCTCGGCTACCAGACACGGATGATGCAGCAACTGGAAGCCCAGGGCCTGCTCAACCGTGCGGTGGAATATCTGCCCGATGATCCGACGCTGACGGAGATGGAAAAGGCCGGCGAGCCGCTGACCCGGCCGGAAATCGGCGTGCTTCTCGCCTACGCCAAGATCACCCTGTTCGACGACCTGCTCGCCTCCTCGGTGCCCGACGACGCCTATCTCGGCAAGGAGCTGTTCCGCTACTTCCCGCACAAGATGCAGCGCAACTACCACGACGAGATCGCCGTGCACCGGCTGCGCCGCGAGATCATCGCCACCATGGTCGCCAATTCGATGATCAACCGCGGCGGCCCGACCTTCCTCACCCGCCTCGGCGACCAGACCGGCGCCGGACTGGAAGCCATCGCCCAGGCCTTCGTCACGGTGCGCGACGCCTACGAGCTGACCGCCGTCAACGGCGAGATCGACGCGCTCGACACCAAGGTGCCCGGAGCGGTCCAGATGGAACTCTACGCGGCGGTGCAGTCGCTGGTGCAGGAGCAGGTGGTCTGGTTCCTGCGCAACATCGCCTTCACCAACGGCATCGAGCCGGTGGTCAAGCGCATCCACAAGGGCATCGAGCAGCTGTCGCCGCAACTCACCGACCTGCTGCCGGATGCGTCGCGCAAGCGCGTCGCAGGGCGCGCGGGCGAATGGACCGCGGCGGGCGTCCCCGCCAATCTGGCCAATCGGATCGCACGTCTGTCGGTCGACGACATGACGCCGAACATCATCCTGATCGCGGAAACCAGCGGCAAGCCGTTGAAGAGCGTCGCGCCGGCCTTCTTCGACGTGTCCGGCATCTTCGGCATCGGCCGGATCGATTCGCGGGCCCGCGAACTGACCGTCCGCGATTACTACGACGGACTGGCGCTCGACCGCGCCCGCAGCGTGCTCGCCGCCTCCCACCGCGCCATCACCAGCCAGGTGCTCGCCGCGGGCGGCAAGACCGCCGCGGCGTCGCTCGACAAGTGGCAGTCGAAGAACAGCGAGGCCGTGGCGCGCACCCGCCAGGCCATCACCGAGATCGTCGACAGCGACAGCCTGAGCGTCTCGAAGCTCTCGGTCGCCGCCAGCCTCCTGTCGGACCTCGCCAAGGGATAGAGCGCGTCCCGCGGCACAGCACATCGAGGTCCGGCCGGCCATGGCAGACACCACATCGCCGGAGACCGGCGGGACACGCGATCCCGGCCGGTCTCCGTTTCCCGGCAGGGCGGCCGTGTTCGGCTGGATCCTGTTCGACTGGGCGTCGCAGCCCTATTTCACGCTGGTCACGACCTTCGTCTTCGCGCCGTATTTCGCCGCATCCGTTGCCGAATCCGCCGTCCGGGGACAGACGTTGTGGGGCTATGCGGCGGCCGCCTCGGGGCTCCTCGTGGCGCTGCTGTCGCCGATCCTGGGGGCGGTGGCCGATGCCGGTGGCCGGCGGAAACGCTGGCTTGCCACCTTCTCCGTCATGCTTGTCGCGGGCTGCGCCGCCCTGTGGTTCGCGGTTCCCGGCTCGGCGCTTGCCGTGCCCGTGGCGCTGGGCGGTTTCGTGCTGGCCGGCGTCGGCGCGGAATTCGCCATCGTCTTCACCAACGCCATGATGCCGGATCTGGTGCCGCGCACGCGCCTTGGCCGGCTGTCGGGCCAGAGCTGGGCGGTGGGCTACGCCGGCGGCCTGGTCTCGCTCGTGCTGATGCTCGGCTTTCTCGCCGCCTCGCCGCAGACCGGCCGCACGCTGCTCGGCTTCCTGCCCGCCTTCGGGCTGGATCCCGACGCCGGCGCGCGGGCATCCGGCCCGCTGTCGGCGCTGTGGTACACGCTGTTCGTGCTGCCGCTGTTCGTCTTCGTGCCCGACCGGCCGCTGAGGACCCACGCACGCGATGCCATCGCCACCGGCCTCAGCCGGTTAAAGGCCACGCTTGCGGACGCCCGTGGCCACCGCGAGACCATCCTGTTTCTCGCCGCCAACATGGCCTACAAGGACGGGCTCGTGGCGCTGTTCGCCTTCGGCGGCATCTATGCGGCCGGGACGCTGGGCTGGGGCACGATCCAGATCGGCCTGTTCGGTATCCTGCTGACGGTCACCGGCACGATCGGCGCGCTGATCGGCGGCTGGCTCGACGACCGGCTGGGCCCCCGGCCCGTCATTCTCGGGGCGCTTGTGATGCTGATCATCTGCAGCCTCGCGATCGTCTCGATTTCCCGCGACAGCATCCTGTTTTTCATTCCGGTCGTGCCGCAGGCCGGCGCGCCGCTGTTCTCGACCCTGCCCGAAATCGCCTACCTGGTGTTCGGCGGCCTCATCGGCGCCTGCTCGGGGCCGCTTCAGTCCGCCTCGCGCACCATGATGATCCGCGTCTCGCCCCCCGACAGGATCACCGAATTCTTCGGCCTCTTCGCGTTGTCGGGCAAGGCGACCAGCTTCATCGGTCCGCTCGGCGTCGCGGCACTGACCGCCTATTCGCAAAGCCAGCGCGTCGGCATCTCGGTGATCGTCGTGCTGTTCGTCATCGGCGCGGTTCTGCTGGCCCGGGTTCGCGCGGCCTAGAAGACGAAAAAAGCCCCGGCGCAAACCGCGCCGGGGCCTGTTTCAATGCAACCGCATGCGCCCGGCTCAGTGCCGGAAGTGCCGCATGCCGGTCATCACCATGGCCAGGCCCGCCTCGTCGGCCGCCTTGATCACGTCGTCGTCGCGCATCGAGCCGCCCGGCTGGATCACCGCGGTGGCGCCGGCTTCCGCCGCCGACAGAAGCCCGTCGGCAAACGGGAAGAAGGCGTCGGAGGCAACGACGCAGCCCTTGGTCAGCGGCTCCGCAAGGCCCATGACCTCGGCCGCGTCCTGCGCCTTGCGTGCCGCGATGCGGGCCGAATCCACGCGGCTCATCTGGCCCGCGCCGACACCCACCGTGGCCCCGTCCTTGACGTAGACGATGGCGTTGGACTTGACGTGCTTGGCGACCCGGAAGGCCACCTTCAGGTCGGCCAGCTCCTGCTCGGTCGGGCTGCGCTTGGTCACCACCTTGAGATCCAGGTCGTCGACCACGCCGTTGTCACGCGACTGCACCAGCAGCCCGCCGGCCACCGACTTGACCATGGTGCCCGCCTCGCGCACGTCCGGCAGGTCGCCGGTCAGCAGCAGCCGCAGGTTTTTCTTCGCAGCGACGATTGCGATGGCGTCTTCGTCGGCGTCGGGCGCGATGATCACCTCGGTGAACACCTTGACGATCTCGGTGGCCGCCTCCGCGGTCAGCGTGCGGTTCAGCGCCACGATGCCGCCGAACGCCGAGACCGTGTCGCAGGCCAGCGCCTTGGCATAGGCCTCGGTGATGGTTGCGCCTTCCGCCACGCCGCACGGGTTGGCGTGCTTGATGATGGCGACCGCCGCGGTGCGTGCCGGATCGAATTCCGCCACCAGCTCGAACGCCGCATCGGTGTCGTTGATGTTGTTGTACGACAGCGTCTTGCCCTGCACCTGGCGCGCGGTGGCCACACCCGGCCGCGTGCTGCCGGTCTTGTAGAAGCCGGCCTGCTGGTGCGGGTTCTCGCCGTAGCGCATGACTTCCGCCAGACGCCCGCCAAACGCGCGGAAATCCGGCGTCGCGTCATTGAGCTGATCGGCGAACCAGCCCGACACCGCTGCGTCATAGGCGGCCGTGCGCGCAAAGGCCTTGGCCGCCAGCTTGCGGCGCACGTCCACCGGCATCGCGCCGAAGTTCGCGTCCAGCGTCTCCAGCACCATGGCGTAGTCCGACGGCTCCACGACGACACTGACGTAGGCATGGTTCTTGGCGCCGGCGCGGATCATCGCCGGGCCGCCGATGTCGATGTTCTCGATCACCGTTTCCGGCGCCGCACCGGACGCCGCCGTCTCTTCGAACGGATAAAGGTTCACCACCAGCAGGTCGATGGCGGTGATCGCGTGATCACGCATCGCCTGGGCATGCTCGGCATCGTCCCGGATCGCCAGCAATCCGCCATGCACGGAAGGATGCAGCGTCTTCACACGGCCGTCCATGATCTCGGGAAAGCCTGTCACCTCGGAGACATCGGTGACGCTCAGCCCGGCCTCGGCAATCGCCTTGCAGGTGCCGCCGGTCGAGATCAGCTCGACACCTTTCGCGGACAGCGCACGGGCGAAATCGATCAGCCCCGTCTTGTCGGAAACGGACAGCAGGGCGCGCTTGACGGTGACCTTTTCGGGCACCGGAACGGCTTTGGAGACGATGGACATGGGAGAGCCTTCAGAAAAACTGTACAGCGGTTGCGCGCGCTCTAGCACGATCCGGGCGGAAGCGAAACCCGGCGCTGCAGTGCAAGACAATGTGTTGCAGCGCAAGACAATGCGCCGCAGCGACCGCGCGTCTTCAGGCGGGACTCGCCGGGCCGGGTGCGCCGATGCCGGAAGACGGGAACGGCAGCCGCCTCAAATCGGCAGCATCGCCTCGTCGCTCTCGGATGAACGGCGCCGGGCGGGTTTGGCGCTGGCGGTGCGGCGGAAGTGCCAGTGCACCTCGCGCGCGTGGCGCAGACGGTCATAGAGCACGATCTGCTCGGTACGGCGGTGGCCGTGCACGTCGGAAAGATAGATCGATTCCTCCAGCGCGATTTCCACATCCGTGCCGGAAAATTCCCAGGCCTCACCGTCGGGGCACATGAGAACCACCGCGCCACCGCCCCGCAACAGGCTGGCCTTGACCAGCGGATGCAAATGGAAGCGCACCGCAAAACGGTCCTTCTCGCCAGTCGGCGCGCCGCGCAGGGAAACGAACCGGTCGACCCCGTCGATCAGCGAGCCATCGGCCGAAAGCCGCACCTCGCGTTCGTGCAGCAGCCTGAAGGCCTTCGCGTAGCCGTTGTGGCTGGCGCTGATGGAGGTGCCGTCGGGCAGATCC
>JBFHII010000234.1:0-5307 GCA_041596535.1 Breoghania sp.
ACGGAACCGACAACGCCCGCTGCCTCATCGCGCTGGCGCTGACCACCGGCCAGGTCGGCCGCCCCGGCACCGGCCTGCATCCTCTGCGTGGCCAGAACAACGTGCAGGGCGCGTCCGATGCCGGCCTGATCCCGATGCTCTATCCGGACTACCGCTCGGTGGAGGATGCCAACATCCGGGCGGAATTCGAGGATGCCTGGGGCCGACCGCTGGACGTCAAGCGTGGCCTGACGGTCGTCGAGATCATCGATGCGATCCATGACGGCGAGATCCGCGGCATGTACGTGATGGGCGAGAACCCGGCGATGTCGGATCCCGACCAGCTGCATGCGCGCTCGGCGCTCGCCAAGCTCGAGCATCTCGTGGTGCAGGACATCTTCCTGACCGAAACGGCATGGCACGCGGACGTGATCCTGCCGTCCTCCGCGCATGCGGAAAAACTCGGCACCTACACCAACACCAACCGTCAGGTGCAGATTGGCCGTCCGGTGCTGCCGCTGCCGGGCAACGCCCGTCAGGACTGGGAGTTGATCGTCGAACTGGCCAATCGCGTCGGGCTCGACTGGAACTACAAGAAGGGCGTCTCCGACGTCTACGAGGAAATGCGCAAGCACATGCCCTCGCTTAACAACATCCCTTGGGCGCGGGTGGAGAGCGAGGGCTCGGTCACCTATCCGGCGGATTCCGAGGACAAGCCGGGCAACGAGATCATCTTCACGGATACGTTCCCGACCGCCGACGGCCGCGCCCGCATCGTCCCGGCGGAAGTCACGCCGCCCGACGAACTGCCCGATGACGCCTATCCGCTGGTGCTTACCACCGGCCGCATGCTGGAGCATTGGCACACGGGCACCATGACGCGCCGCTCCGAGACGCTCGACGCCCTCGAGCCGGAACCGGTCGCGGCCATGAACCCGCGCGAAATCGAGAAGCAGGGGCTGAGCGTCGGCGAGATGATCACGGTGACGACCCGGCGTGGCGCGATCTCATTGACGCTGCGCTCGGATCGCGACGTGGCGGACGGCATGATCTTCATCCCGTTCTGCTTCTTCGAGGCGCCGGCCAACCGGCTCACCAACCCGCAGCTTGATCCCTTCGGCAAGATCCCGGAGTTCAAGTTCTGCGCGGCGCGCGTCGACGCCATGCCCGCCGTGGCGGCGGCGGAGTAGGGCAAAGATCTCAATTGAAACGGAAAAAGGACGGCTCGGCCGTCCTTTTTCATGCGGTGCTCAAGCCAGAATGCGCGAGAGATGCGGATCCCTACCCGGCGGCCCTAAAGCGCGGCTTCGATCTCGGCGACGACCGCCTGGGCGGCGGCGCGACGGTCGGCGGCCTGGGTGATCGGGCGGCCAATGACGAGATAGTCCGACCCGGCGGCGATCGCCTCGCCCGGCGTCATGATGCGCTTCTGGTCACCCGCCTCCGAGCCTGCGGGCCGGATGCCCGGGGTGACCAGCACCATGTCCGGGCCGGCAAGGTCGCGCAGCTGACCGACTTCCAGCGGCGAGCAGACGATGCCGCCCATGCCGGCGGCGCGTGCCGCGATCGTCCGCGTCTTGACCAGTTCCTCGACATCACCGTTGTAGCCGGCCGCCTTCATGTCCTCGGTATCCATCGAGGTGAGCACCGTGACGCCGAGCAGGCAGACATTGGCATTTCCGCGGCCGGCGACGGCGGCGCGCATGGTCTTGGGATAGGCGTGAATCGTGACGAAGTTCATGCCCATGCGGGTGATGTTCTCGACCGCCTTTTCGACCGTGTTGTCGATATCCAGCAGCTTTACATCGAGAAACACCTTGTGGCCTTCGCGCGCCAGCTCCTCGGCGAACGGCAGGCCACCGGCGAACTGCAGCTGCATGCCCACCTTGTAGACGCCGACGACGCCCTTGGTTTCCTGAACGATCGCGCGGGCTTCCTCGACGGTGGCGACGTCGAGCGGCAGGATCAGCCGATCGGTTGCGGTCTCGGGTTTGAACGAGGGCAGTGTGGCTGGCATGCGGGCGCTCCGAATCACTCGAGTGCCTTCCGAATTAGCATCGCGCTCCCGCGCTTGCGAGACAAAACGCCTCAGCGACATTGGCAGCAATTGTGGCCGTTGGCACGAACCCGTGTGCGCCAGCGCTTTCAAAGCGCGTGGCGGGCTGATACAAAGCGCCGTCCCGGCTGTGGCCCGGCTGCACGATTTGGCAATATGAGGATCCGCGATGCGCACCGCTTCGATTTCGCGCACGACCAAGGAAACCGATATCTCCGTCAGCGTCTTGCTGGACGGCACGGGCGCCTATGATGTGGCGACTGGAATCGGATTCCTCGACCACATGATCGAGCAGCTGGCCCGGCACTCGCTGATCGACATCACCGTGCGCGCGACCGGCGACACCCACATCGATTTCCATCACACCGCGGAAGACGTCGGCATCGCGCTCGGCCAGGCCCTGCGCGAGGCGCTCGGCGACATGACCGGCATCACCCGTTACGGCGACGTGCATCTGGTCATGGACGAGGCGATGACCCGCTGTGGCGTCGACGTGTCCGGCCGTCCGTTCCTGGTGTGGCAGGTGACATTCCCGACGCCCAAGGTCGGCGATTTCGACACCGAGCTGTTCGAGGAATTCTTCCGCGCCTTCGCCATGAACGCCGGGATTACGCTGCATATCGCCAATCTCTACGGCGGCAACAGCCATCATATTGCCGAGACCTGCTTCAAGGCCGTGGCGCGCGCCTTGCGCTCCGCCGTGGAGCCCGATGCGCGCCAGGCCGGCCGCGTGCCCTCCACCAAGGGGCAACTCGGCGGCTGACGCCGGCCAACAACGATCATGCACAAGGGTGCACACCCATGACCATCTACACTGTCATGTGTCCGCCGCCGTCCGGCAATCAGACCGCGGACGCCGAGCAGGTTGCCTTCGTCAAGGAGGGGTTCTGCTGGCCGGCGCTGTTCTTCTCGGCGTTCTGGCTTTTGTGGCACCGGATGTGGCTCGTGCTGGCGGGCTATATCGTGATCGAGGTCCTGCTGGTGATCGCCGGGGCGCTGATCGGCGGGCCGATCGGCGGGGTGCTGTCGCTGCTCTTCACCGTGCTTTTCGCGCTGGAGGCCAACGGATTGCGCCGCTGGACGCTGGAACGCAACGGCTGGACGTTGGCGGGCGTCGTGTCCGGCGCCGGTCTGGCGGAATGCGAGACCCGGTTCTTCCAGCAATGGGTGCAGGCGGAAGCGCATCGCGTGCCGCGACCGTTGCCCGCTGAAACACGCCGGGCGCAAGCGCCGAAGGATGATGTATTGGGCCTGTTTCCGGCTCCGGAGAATGCGCGATGAGCGTGGCGATTATCGATTACGGCTCGGGCAACCTGCGCTCGGCCACCAAGGCCTTCGAACGCGCGGCACGCGAAACCGGCCTGTTTCCGCAGGTACGGCTGACGGCGGATCCGGACGTGGTGGCCACGAGCGACCGCATTGTGCTGCCCGGCGTCGGAGCCTTCGCCGACTGCAAGCGCGGGCTGGCCGCAGTCGACGGCATGATCGAGGCGCTCACCGAGGCGGTGATCACCAGGGGCAAGCCGTTTCTGGGCATTTGCGTCGGCATGCAGTTGATGGCCGAGCGCGGGCTCGAACATGAGGTGGCGCAGGGTCTCGGCTGGATTCCGGGTGACGTCACCGCAATGCAGCCCGACGATCCGGCGCTGAAGATCCCGCACATGGGCTGGAACACCGTCAACAGCCGCCCGCACCCGGTGCTCGACGGCATCGAGACGGGTGCGTCAGGCAAGCACGCCTATTTCGTGCATTCCTATCACCTGGCGGCGAGCACTCCCGAGCACGTGCTCGCGAGCTTCGAGTACGGCGGCAGGTTCACGGCGATGGTCGGGCGCGACAACATGATCGGCACCCAGTTCCATCCGGAAAAGAGCCAGCACCTCGGCCTCGCGCTGATCGCCAATTTCCTGCAATGGGCGCCGTAAGGCCGCCGCCATCGACCCTGGACAAGCGAAACGAATGATCCTTTTTCCCGCCATCGACCTCAAGAACGGCCAGTGCGTGCGCCTGAAGCTCGGCGACATGGAGCAGGCGACCGTCTTCAATGACGATCCCGGCGCCCAGGCCCGCGCCTTTCAGGACCAGGGTTTCGAATGGCTGCATGTGGTCGATCTCGACGGCGCGTTTGCCGGCGAAAGCCGCAACGGCGACGCCGTTGACGCGATCCTCAAGTCGACCACCAACCCGGTCGAGCTCGGTGGCGGCATCCGGACGATGGAGCACATCGATGCGTGGCTTGAAAAGGGCGTCGCGCGGGTCATCCTGGGCACGGTAGCCGTCCGCGATCCCGAATTGGTCAAGGCGGCCTGCCAGAAATATCCGGGCCGGATCGCCGTGGGCATCGACGCCAAAGCCGGCAAGGTTGCGGTGGAAGGCTGGGCGGAGACTTCCGAACTCACCGCCGTCGACCTCGCGAAACGCTTCGAGGACGCTGGCGTTGCGGCGATCATCTACACCGACATCGACCGCGACGGCATCCTCAAGGGCCTCAACATCGACTCCACTCTTGAGCTCGCCAACGCCGTGTCGATCCCGGTGATTGCTTCCGGCGGCCTCGCCTCCATCGACGACATCAAGCGGCTGATCCAGCCCGACTGCGATATTCTCGAGGGCGCGATCACCGGACGCGCGCTCTATGACGGCCGCCTCGATCCCAAAGAAGCCATGGACATGATCCGCGCCAGCCGGGAGGCTGTCTGATGCTGAAAGCCCGCGTGATCCCCTGCCTCGACGTAAAGGACGGCCGTGTCGTCAAGGGCGTCAATTTCGTCGATCTGGTCGATGCCGGCGATCCGGTGGAGGCCGCGAAGGCCTATGACGCGGCCGGCGCCGACGAGCTGTGCTTTCTCGACATCACCGCGAGCCATGAAAAGCGCGGCATCCTGCTCGATGTTGTCCGCCGAACGGCGGAAGAATGTTTCATGCCGGTGACCGTTGGCGGCGGCGTGCGCACCGTCGAGGACATCCGCAACCTGCTCAACGCGGGCGCCGACAAGGTCTCGATCATGACGGCGGCGGTCCACAACCGCGATTTCGTGCGCGAGGCGGCCGAAAAATTTGGCAGCCAGTGCATCGTCGTTGCCATCGATGCCAAGCGGGTGTCGTCCGACGGAGAAGCAACGCGCTGGGAGATCTTTACCCATGGCGGACGCACGCCGACGGGACTGGATGCGGTGCAATACGCGCGCGAAGTGGTGGACCTGGGCGCCGGCGAGCTGCTGCTTACCTCCATGGACCGCGACGGCACCAAGATCGGCTTCGACGTGGAGCTG
>JBFHII010000235.1:0-5305 GCA_041596535.1 Breoghania sp.
AGCTGACGCCGGCGCAGACGGAGGCGGCCGACGCGCTGCGGGCCACTGCAAAGGGCGGCTATTCCGTCACGCTGATCGACGGCGTCACCGGCTCCGGCAAGACGGAAGTCTATTTCGAAGCGGTGGCGGAGGTTCTCAAGGCCGGCAGGCAGGCGCTAATTCTGCTGCCCGAGATCTCGTTGACGGCCCAGTTCATCGAGCGGTTCGAGGCGCGATTCGGCGGCAGGCCCGCGGAATGGCATTCCGATCTCGGTCCCAAGCAACGCGCCCGCGTCTGGCGCGGTGTCGCGGACGGCAGCGTCCAGGTGGTGGTCGGCGCGCGTTCTGCGCTGTTCCTGCCGTTCAGCACGCTCGGACTGATCATTGTCGACGAAGAGCACGACACCGCCTTCAAACAGGATGACCGGGTGCCCTATTCCGCGCGCGACATGGCGGTGGTGCGCGGGCATCTGGCGGGGTTCCCCGTGGTGCTGTCGTCGGCGACCCCGGCGATCGAAAGCCGCGTCAACGCGGATGTCGGCCGCTACCGGCGCATCGTGCTGAGCGAGCGCGCGACGGGCGCGGAGATGCCCAGCATCGAACCGGTGGACATGCGCAGCAATGGTCCCGAACGCGGGCGCTGGCTGGCGCCGGCGCTGGTCAATGCGCTGAAGGCGACGATCGAGAACGGCTCACAGGCGCTGTTGTTCCTGAACCGGCGCGGTTATGCGCCATTGACGCTCTGCCGCACCTGCGGCCACCGCTTTCAGTGTGACAATTGCTCCACCTGGCTGGTCGAGCACCGCTTCCGCGGCCAACTCGTGTGCCACCACTGCGGTCATCAGGAGCGCAAGCCCGACGCCTGTCCGGAATGCGGCGCGGCCGATTCGCTGGTGGCGTGCGGGCCCGGCGTGGAGCGAATCGCGGAAGAAGTGCGCGACCTCTTTCCCGATGCGCGCACCCTGGTGCTGTCCTCGGACAATCTCGGCGGACCGGAGCGCATGCGCCAGGAGTTGAAACTGGTCGAGGAGGGGCGTGTCGACATCGTCATCGGCACGCAGCTTGTCGCCAAGGGGCACAATTTTCCGATGATGACGCTGGTCGGCGTGGTCGACGCGGATCTGGGACTTGCGCATGGTGACCCGCGTGCCGCGGAGCGCACCTTCCAGCTTCTCGCCCAGGTGACCGGGCGCGCGGGGCGGATCGGCGGCGGTGGCCGCGGGATCCTGCAAAGCTATGCACCCGAGCATCCAGTGATCCAGGCCATGCTGTCGGGCGACCGGGACGCCTTCTACTCCGCCGAGATCGATGCGCGGCAGCACGCCGGGCTGCCACCCTTCGGGCGGCTTGCGGGAATCGTGATCTCCGGCGAGGACCGGGCCCAGGCCAATGCCTATGCCCGCGCCTTCGTTCAAGCCGCCCCGCGCGACAGCCGCGTGGCCGTGCTGGGGCCGGCGGACGCGCCGCTTGCGCTGGTGCGCGGCCGGCACCGCTTCCGGATTCTCATCCAGGCCGACCGCAAGATCGACCTGCAGGCCTACCTGCGCGGCTGGCTGGCGGCGGCGCCCAAGGCGCGCGGTTCCTTGCGTACTCAGATCGATATCGATCCACAAAGCTTCATGTAGCCGCACCGCCGTGGCGCGCCGCCGCCGCCGTGTCCGATGGATCGAGCGCCACATTGTGAACGGTCGCAAGGGAGGTGTTGCGCGTCCTCCGGCGTTATCCTTTGGTGTTAGTTTTGCCGGTTTCACACCGAAACATGATGGGAAAGCGCCCCTGCGGCGGGTCGGTGATGTTGCGCACCCGTGATCCCTGTGCTATGCGAAGCCCGACATTTGGGATGCAGTTACGGCTTTAACTGCTCGCTCCCATAAAAATCCAATAATTCCAAGGTCTTATTTTGTGAGCATATCACACAATGGGGCCTTGGTGCGCGTCTTAGAGAGCACGGACCCGGTGACAGACAACGTATCCCAAGTCTCAGGTGTTGCGACCCGATACGCCTCTGCCCTTTTCGATCTCGCCCGCGAGGAAAAGGCGGTCGAACGGACGGAAGCTGATATCTCGCGCCTGGAGACGATGCTGAACGAAAGCCAGGACCTGATGCGCCTTGTGCGCAGCCCGGTTTTCGGCACCGATGATCAGGTTGGCGCGATGAAGGCCGTGCTCGAGAAAGCCGGTATCGGCGGTCTCGTTGCAAACTTCGTCGCTCTGGTCGCGGGCAACCGGCGTCTGTTCGCGCTCCCCGCGATGCTGTCAACGTTTCATGCGCTCGCCGCTGCCGATCGTGGTGAAGTGACTGCCGATGTCGTGTCGGCACAGCCCTTGTCCGATGCCAATCTGGCCGCCTTGAAAGAGGCGCTCAAGGCATCGACCGGCAAGGACGTGAAAATCAATCCGGCCGTCGATCCTGCGTTGATCGGTGGTCTCGTCGTCAAGGTCGGCAGCCGTATGATCGATACGTCGCTGCGGACCAAGCTCAATTCTCTCAATCACTCGATGAAAGAGGTCGGCTGATGGATATTCGGGCCGCGGAAATCTCCGCCATCCTCAAGGACCAAATCAAGAATTTCGGCAAGGAAGCCGAAGTTTCCGAGGTAGGTCAGGTGCTCTCCGTCGGTGACGGTATTGCGCGCGTTTACGGACTGGACAACGTCCAGGCCGGTGAAATGGTCGAATTCCCTGGCGGTGTCCAGGGCATGGCGCTGAACCTCGAGACCGACAACGTCGGTGTCGTGCTGTTCGGCGATGACCGCGTCATCAAGGAAGGCGACACGGTCAAGCGGACCGGCGCCATCGTGGACGTTCCCGTCGGCAAGGGTCTTCTCGGCCGTGTCGTCGACGGCCTCGGCAACCCGATCGACGGCAAGGGCCCGATCGAATCGACCGAGCGCCGCCGTGTGGACGTCAAGGCACCTGGCATTCTGCCGCGCAAGTCGGTGCATGAGCCGATGGCGACCGGCCTGAAGGCCATCGATGCGCTGATCCCGATCGGCCGCGGCCAGCGCGAGCTGATCATCGGCGATCGCCAGACCGGCAAGACCGCCGTTATCCTCGATACGTTCCTCAACCAGAAGGCGCTGCACGCCGGTAACGACGAAGATGCCAAGCTCTATTGCATCTATGTCGCCATCGGCCAGAAGCGGTCCACGGTTGCACAGTTCGTGAAGGTCCTGGAAGAAGCCGGCGCGCTCGAGTATTCGATCATCGTCGCCGCCACCGCTTCCGACCCGGCGCCGATGCAGTATCTGGCACCGTTTACCGGCTGCGCCATGGGCGAGTTCTTCCGCGACAACTCGGCGCACGCCGTGATCGCATACGACGATCTGTCCAAGCAGGCCGTGGCCTATCGCCAGATGTCCCTGCTGCTCCGCCGCCCGCCGGGCCGCGAAGCCTATCCGGGCGATGTCTTCTACCTGCACTCCCGTCTTCTGGAGCGCTCCGCCAAGCTCAACGATTCGCTCGGTGCCGGTTCGCTGACGGCTCTGCCGGTCATCGAGACCCAGGCCAACGACGTTTCGGCCTACATCCCGACCAACGTGATCTCGATCACCGACGGCCAGATCTTCCTCGAGACGGATCTGTTCTTCCAGGGCATCCGCCCGGCGGTGAACGTCGGTCTGTCGGTGTCGCGTGTGGGTTCGTCGGCTCAGATCAAGGCGATGAAGCAGGTTGCCGGTCCGATCAAGGGCGAGCTGGCGCAGTACCGCGAAATGGCGGCATTTGCGCAGTTCGGCTCCGACCTCGACGCCACCACCCAGCGGTTGCTGAATCGCGGTGCGCGACTGACCGAGCTGCTCAAGCAGCCGCAGTTCTCGCCGCTGAAGACCGAAGAGCAGGTTGCCGTCATTTATGCCGGCGTGAACGGTTACCTCGACACCATCCCCGTCAACAAGGTGGGTGAATTCGAGCAGGGACTGCTTCTCAACCTGCGTGGCGAACACGCCGATCTCCTGGCCGAAATCTGGGAGAAGAAGGCGTTGAACGATGATCTCACGGCCAAGCTCAAAGCCGCCGTCGAGGCATTCGCCAAGACTTTTGCTGCGTGACGTTTCGCGTAGCTGACCGGAACCGGGAACGGGAGCGGCCATGCCGAGCCTGAAGGACTTACGAAATCGCATCGCTTCAGTGAAGGCGACGCAGAAGATCACCAAGGCCATGCAGATGGTGGCCGCCGCGAAACTGCGCCGTGCGCAGGACGCGGCGGAAGCCGCCCGGCCCTATGCCGAACGCATGGACGCGGTGCTCGCAAATCTCGCGGCCGCCTTCGAGGGCCGCGCGGATGCGCCGAGGCTGATGGCCGGTACGGGCAACGACCAGGTTCACCTGCTCGTCGTCTGCACCGCCGAACGCGGGCTTTGCGGTGGTTTCAATTCGTCGATCGCCAAGCTGGCGCGTGAGCATGCGCGCAAGCTTCTGGCCGAGGGCAAGGAGGTGAAAATCCTCTGTGTCGGCAAGAAGGGCTTCGATGCGCTGAAGCGTGACATGGGACGCTATGTCCTGGACACGATCGAGCTTCGCAACGTCAAGAAGCTCGGCTTCGGCGATGCGGACACCATCGGCAAGCGCCTCCTGACGATGTTCGACGAGGGCGCGTTCGATGTGTGCACGCTCTTCTACGCGCGCTTCCAGTCGGTGATCAGCCAGATCCCGACGGTCCAGCAGGTCATTCCGGCCGATATCTCGGCCGGACCTGGTGCTGCGGACCTGGACGGCGCGATCTACGAGTACGAGCCGGATGAAGGCGAGATCCTGAACGATCTTCTGCCGCGCAACATCTCGGTTCAGGTCTTCAGGGCGCTCCTTGAAAACGCCGCTTCGGAGCAGGGCGCACGCATGTCCGCGATGGACAACGCGACGCGCAATGCCGGTGAGATGATCGACAAGCTGACGATGAGCTACAACCGCCAGCGTCAGGCTCAGATCACCAAGGAGCTGATTGAAATTATCTCGGGCGCGGAAGCGCTCTGACGGATTTGAGACGAGGAACAGTGTGATGGCTGACAGCAAGGTCGGACAGGTCACCCAGGTCATCGGCGCCGTCGTCGACGTCCAGTTCGAAGGTGGCCTCCCGGAAATTCTCAACGCGCTTGAGACCGAGAACCAGGGCAACCGCCTTGTTCTCGAGGTGGCGCAGCATCTGGGCGAGAACACCGTCCGCACCATCGCCATGGACTCCACCGAAGGCCTCGTTCGCGGCCAGCGGGTGAAGGACACGGGCGAGGCGATCATGATCCCGGTGGGCGCTGGAACGCTCGGCCGCATCATGAACGTGATCGGCGAACCGGTCGATGAAGCGGGTCCGATTGACTCCGAAGGCCGCCGC
>JBFHII010000236.1:0-5302 GCA_041596535.1 Breoghania sp.
AAGGCGGCGCCCTCGATCGACGCCCAGCTGAGTTCCTCGAACATGGCTCCCAGCGCGACGCCGAGAATGCCGACGACGCAGAACTGCACCAGCGACAGCATCAGCGGCCGGCCGCTGTCGGCGCCGATGCGGCCGATCAGCCCCACGTGCAGCGCCCAGAACACCGCGCAGAGGATCATCGCGCCATCGCCCCAGTTGAATGCGCCCCAGTTGAGGGTTCCGCCGCCGAGCGTGGCGCCACCCAGAAGCCAGATGCCGCCGAGTGCGGTGGCCGCCGCCGGCCAGACGACGGCGTGCGGCCATTCGCGAAACAGCGCCAGCCCGAGCAGCGGCACCAGCACCACGTAGAGCGCGGTGAGAAAGCCGGCATTGGTCACCGTGGTGACAACCAGGCCGATCTGCTGGATGCCGATGGCGAGGAAGAAGGCGAGGCCGAGAAACACGAAGCCGGCATAGTGGCGGCGCGACACCGGTGGCAGTGCCGCCTGACGCACCTTCTGTGCCTCGCGCCAGGCGAAGGGCGCGACGCACAGCGCGGCGATCAGAAACCGGATGCCGGTGAAATACAGCGGACCGATATCGTCCATCGCGGTCGACTGCGCCACGAAGGCGGAGCCCCAGATGGCGGCGGCGATCAGCAGCAGGGTGTTGGCGGAAAACCGGGTCATTGCGTCCGGGTAGCCGAGCGCATCGGGCGATGCAAGCGGCATGTCCGTCGCGGTGGTGCGGGCTGTTGCCGCGGCCGGGCCGGCTACCAGCCCCAGGTGCTGAAGCGGTGGCTCTCGATGACGGTCTGCCGGCGCAGCCTCAGCGCGGAAAAGAAATCGATGCCGGTCAGTTCCTCGATCTCGTCGATGGGAACGGCGAACTCCTTCGGATCGCGCTTGCAGAGCTTTTCGTTGGGGATCAGGAAGGCGAGCACGCGGCCGCGCTCGGGATCATAGACGATCTTGAAGAAGGCCTCCGGTACGGCCACAAGGGCCGAGGGCTTCTCGGGCTTGAAATCGGCGATGGTGCGCGGCGGGTCGGAATAGACCGGCCCGGTGAAGACAATCAGCCGCTCGCGGGTGCGCACCCAGTCGCGGACCTGTTCCTCCAGCACCCGCCAGACACCGCGGTTGAAGCAGCGGCCCACCTGCGGCGCCATGTTGGAGAGGAAGAAGGACTCGTCCATCAGCGTCTGCAGGCTCTTGTAGTCGGCGGCAGGGGCCTGGTGACCGCGATCGAAGCCGCTGCCGGAATAGTCCTTCAGCTCGGCGCGGGCGCCTTCCGTCAACTCCGGGTCGGCTTTGAAGTTGTCGCGCCGCACCGCCACACCCTCGATGCCCTCCACGGTGATCTCCTCGGCCACCCAGTCCGGGATCCGGGTGGCGTTGTTGTGCAGCAGGGCATAGCCCGGACGGCACACCGCGGTGCGCGCCGGCCCGGTCGCGACGATCACCGGCGTGTCGCCGTGGAATTCCGGCACGCCGATGTCCTTGAAGATCCGTGCGCATGGTCCGCCGAAGGCGTGATCCTGGGCGGCGGCGGGCAAGGCGATCAGCGAGGCGAGCACCAGCGGCCACAGCCATGCGCATGGGACGCGGAACGAGGTCGGCATGGGTGCGGCTCCTCTGCCAGGGCGTGCCGTGCGGCACCCGTGGGCGGCGCGGTTTCGGCCTACGGTGCTGCGGCCTGTCGGGCTGCGGCTTGCTGGGCTGCGGCCTCGCGTTCCGCCGCCAGTTCGATGGCGGCCTGTTTCGCCGCGGCCCGTTGTTGCGGCGTCGGCTGCACGGGCGGGCTAGGCGGGTCGGTTTCGCCGACGCGCGAATATTTGGACGCCAGGTAGCTGCCGCCGGAAATTCCCAGCAGCATCAAGGCGCCGTTCGGCACCTCGATGAGCGTGCCGGCTTCCAGCGACAATGCGAGGTAGAGACCGGCGATCACGAAGGTGAAGATCAGGAACTGAAAGCGCGACAGGCTGGCCTTGGGCGTGCCGTCGGGGTCGCCCTTGGCGACGGGTTCGGAGACCAGATGGGTGAGGTTGATCCGGTTCGTCACGATCAGCCAGACGACGGTCACGCCCATCAGCAGAATGATCGCCGCGACGACGCTGGCGATGATCATGGCAATATCAAATGGCATGGATCAGGTCCTCCCGGACGTCTGCAACAGTTTTAAGGAAAGATAGGCGCCGTTGGTTCCCAGGATCGCGGTCACGACCTCGTTGGGAATTTCCGGAAGGCTCGGATCGGCCATGTCGAGCGGGGTCTGCAATGCCGTTGCGACGTAATAGACGGCGTAACCGAGCGACGACGCGAGAAGCAGAAGCCGTTCGGGCCGGATGCGGCGCCGCCCGGACGCATCGGTGTGCGATATCAGCCCGACGTTGTGGATGGACCCCGACAGCACACGCAGTGTCACCACGCCTGCCAGGATCAGCAGCCAGACCAGCAGTCCCCATTCCAGGATCCAGGCAGCATCCCGCATGGCGTGTTTGCTCCGCGTCGCACATGATGCCTTACGCTAGGTAATCTAGCACATGTGCTGCGGGAATTTATGCAATTATTGCAAGAATTTATAGAGCATTACAACTCAAGCGTGTCAAGGCCGGCCTCAAGGTAGTCGGCCAGCATCGGCATGCCGAGAAGATAGGTGGAGGTCGGACCAAAGGCGCGGTTGCGGGCGTCATCCGCCGCAGTGTCGAAATCTCCCGGGTCGTAGTCGCCGCGCCCCACCCAGGCGATGGCGACGAGTTCGGCCGCTTCGTCGACATTGAGATCGTCGATGAGCGCCATCAGCTCCTCGGCCGAGGAATCGTCGTTTTCCTCTTCCGCCAGGGCTTCGTGGTGATGGCCGGCGCTCAAGCTATCGGGATCGAATTCGACATCGCCCTCGTGGCCATCCTCGAAGGTGTCCTCAAGGGCGGCGTTGGCAACGCGGGTCTTTTGAACCAGCATGCGCACGGTTTCCGGGTTGAGGGTCAGCTCGATGGCCATTGGCGCGCTCCACGACGGTCATGACCAATACATCAAATACCTTTTGGCCGAACCCGTCGAGGGGCCTTGGACCGGCGCATGAGGCCGCAATCGCGCCCGGAATCAGCACCGGAAAGGAAAGGAGGGCGCGGCGCAGGCCGGCCGCGCGGCACCGGGGGTGATCAGCCCCAGTCTTCCCAGCGCGGCCGCGCGGAGCGGCGGAACTGGCGGGCGAAACGCCGCCACATGGCGGCGACGATCGCGAACATCACCACCAGGGTGGCGAATGCGATGCCGATGCCGATGGCGGGCGACTGCGCCTGGGTCGCGGCCGTGGCGACCGCCGGGAACAGCACGAGGCAGGCAGCGGCGGACAGCATCGCGATGAGCCGCATGGGCGTCCGCAATGCGCCGGTGCCCCTGGCCGCTTCGCGGCGGCCCATGCCGATGGCCGGCCGTTTCCTGCCGGATGTCCTGGTGATGGCGGACCGTGTGTGATCGTGTGCCATGCTGTCTTCCTCCGCGCCGTATCGCGTTTCGATCAGCCTGCAATGTGCCGGGCGAATGAGACGCGGAAATGCTCTGAATGAGACAAATGCGGAGGCATTTCGGGGCGGAATCGTGGCAGGGTGTTGCCGGAGCGTTAATGGCGCACGCCGTTGCCGGTCACGGCTGCCAGTCCATGGGCACATGGCCCGGCTGGCCGGCCACCCGGCTGAGCCAGGCGCGCAGCGCCGGATAACCGGCGAGATCGAAGCCGCCCTCGTCGGCCACATGGGTATAGCCGTAGAGCGCGATGTCGGCGGCGGTGTAGCGGTTCGCGGCGAGAAAGTCGTGGGTCCGCAGATGATCGTCCATCAGGGCCAGGGCGGCGTGGCCCTTCTCGTGCCACAGCGGGAACTGATCAGCCTTTTCCTCGCGGCCGCCCGGCTTCAGCGACCACCAGTAGCGCGCCACCGCAATGGCCGGTTCATGGACATATTGTTCCCAGAACAGCCATTCATGGACCTTCGCCCGATCGTAGGCGTCGTCGGGCAGCAGCCTGGTGCCCTCGGTGAGATACAGCAGCATGGCGTTGGACTCGGCCAGCGTCCGGCCGTCGGACAGTTGCAGGACGGGGATGCGGGCCTTGGGGCTGATGGCCAGGAATTCCGGCGTGTGGGTGGCGCCGGAAAAAATATCCACGGTGTGCACGCGGAAAGGGATGCCAAGCTGGGCCATGGCGAGGCGCGGCTTGTAGCAGTTGCCGGAGTCCTGCATCGAGAAGAGCGTGTGCATCGCGATCCTGAAGCCGCTGTGGTCGATCGGAATACGAACCCTAGATCCCGGTCGCCACTGGAGCCAGCCAATAGTTTTGATGCAATCCATCGCCAGGAACGATCGATCGGCAGCGCTGTCCGGGGGACTTGCGTTTCACGTTTTATATTATTATATTCTAACTTACTAATTTATAGAGGCGCGACCCGCCTGTCCGGGCGCGCCCTGCAAGGAGGCGCACATGTCCATCGAT
The DNA here is from genome assembly GCA_041596535.1 of Breoghania sp. GTDB lineage: Bacteria > Pseudomonadota > Alphaproteobacteria > Rhizobiales > Stappiaceae > Breoghania. The sequence goes on from JBFHII010000236.1 coordinate 4,468, forward strand.
CGTTTCGTCCTGGCCTTCGCGGGCACCGTCATTCTGGCGTCGCTGGCACTTTCGCAGTTGGTCAATGTCAACTTCCTGTGGCTCACCGCGTTCGTGGGCGCGAACCTGCTGCAGTCGGCCTTCACCGGCTTCTGCCCGCTGGCGAAGATCCTCAAGCGGATCGGCCTGAAGCCCGGCACGGCCTTCTGAGCGCATTTCTCCGGAACGCGATCCGGCTTTCGCCCGGAACTGGATGGCCGGCAGCCCCCTCTGCCGGCCGTGTGCCCGTGAGGATCACGCGCGGAGCCTGTCTTGCATCTGCCGTCTCAGGTCGGCGGCGGGCCCCTTGATCTCCGAGACGTCGTCCCAGCCGATCACGGTTCCCGCAGGCACCGCCCTGGTTACCGTCACCCCGTGCGCCAGCCCGATCGGCAGCGCGTTCAGCGTGACGCTCCGGCGCGCGGGAAGCAGTTTGCCCCAGACCGTGAAACCGCCTTCGCCGTCGAGCGTGTCGCCGGGCGCCAGGTCCCGCTTGGCGACGGCCACGACATCGCCGCGGAAGCCGGTCGGCTGGCCGGTCGCCTCGTGCCGTAGGGCGGCGGAGAGGACGGAGATGTTCAGCTCCAGGCCGATCATGTGAAACGGCTTGTACATGGAGGCGTAGCGGCCGCTGTCGTCCGTCTTCAGGCCATACTGGGCGAAGCAGGCGGCGGCGTAGTCATTCGGCGCCTCCAGCACCACGTAGACGCCCCAGCGCAGGTCGCGGTAGACCGGGCGCCCGTCGCGCTCCAGGCTTGAGACCACCTCGACCATGCCCGGGCCTTCCAGCTGCCCGCCGGCCTCGACCGGGCGCAGC
>JBFHII010000237.1:0-5298 GCA_041596535.1 Breoghania sp.
CCTTCCCGTTGCAAGCCGCTCAGGCAAAGTTGCAGTCCGATCAGCCGGTCATCTTCGGCCACCAGATCGGCTGCGCGTCCGGTCAGGGACCAGCGCCGCACGCAGTCGTGGAGCGTGCCCATCGGCAGGGATTCCATATCACCGGTGCGGATCGGGATGAGTCGATCGCATTCGCGAGCCGCCGTGTGGAGTTCTTCCGAGATGCGCAGCCGCGCAATTGCGGGATCGCATTCCCGGCATGCCTCCTCCCAGGAGCGACGGGCGCGGCGTTCGATTTCCGTCAGCACGGAAATCCAGAGATCGTTCTTGGTGGGAAAATGCCGGAAGAGTGCTGCCTGGGTGATGCCGGTCTGGTCAGCGATTGTCTGCGTCGACAGGCTGCCTTCGCCCAGTTCGGGCCGCAACTGGAGGGTTATTTCGACGATGTCGCGTTGCCGCTCGGCTGCCGGTTTCCTGACGGTCGCCATCTGATCCCTCCGACTAGATAGTGACTACTTACTATCTTGTGCGCCGGCATGCAAGAGCGATCACGGAAGGCGGTGTATCCCGGCGCGCGCCGTCTCGGAGCAGAATTGCGGCACGACACCGGAAATCCCGTCAGGCGGACGCCCTGTCGGTCGCAGGTGCACGTCCTGCCGCCGAAACCAGGCGCCAGACGCGAAGCCCCCGACGCAGAAATGCGCGGGGGCTTTTGTGTTTGTGCAATCGCCGCGCGATGACGCACGACGCGGAGGGAACCGCAACGGCAAGCTCACGCCCGGCCGGCGCGAGCAAGGGGTTAGCCGGCCGGTCCTTCGATCCTGCCGCGGGCCAGGATCTCGTCGACGGGCGGCAAGGCCGCAAGGACCTCGGCCGAGACGTCATCGGTCGCCGGGGCCGGGCCTTCCCAACCGGGGTCTCCCGGCCGCCCGACGACGATCCGGCCGACCATCGCCGCCATCTCGTGCGGGATGCAGTAGTAGTCGTGGACCCCGGGTGCTTGAAGGACGATGTCGGTTGATTCACCGGGCAGCAGAAATCCGGTGTCCCAGGCTCGGGCGGCGGCGGGAATACGCCGCAGCCGGTCGAAATTGTCGGGATGATAGGCGGTTGCGGTGTGGCTGTTGCCCGCGTCGCGGTTGACGAAACGCAGGACTGTCCCGGGCGCGATGGCAAGGCCGAGGGGCGAGAACCAGATCCGTTCGCCGCGCGCGCTGCCGCGCATTTCGATCACCTCGACGGAGGCCGCCGGAAGCTTGCGTGGAAGCAGGAGGGCGGCGCCAAGGCCGCCCCCCGCCGCAAGAAGCTGTCGCCGCGCGAGCCTCATTCGGCCAGACGTCCCTTGGCGCCCTCGTCATGATACAGCACGACATGGGCGTGCGGCGCCTCTACGCCCGGATGGCCGGCATTGTAGTAGATGTCGGCACCGCTCACCGTGTGCGAGCCGATGCCCAGTCCGTCATAGGCGGTGCCGTTCTGAAGATCCTCGAGCGGCGTCATGTAGACCGTCGCCGAGAGTTTGCCGTCGTGATCGTAGGCCAGGAACGGTCCGGCGGGCAGGGTGGCCGGATCGACGAACAGCGTGCCGAGACCGGGAATGAATTCCGGCAGCGGCAGCGCGTCGCTGACCTTTATGTAGGGGTCTCCCGGGGGCGCGGCCGTCAGGGCCGCTTCATCATGGGCGAAGGCAGGTGTGGCCAGCAGCGATGCGGAGACCAGCAGGCATGGCAAGAGTTTCATGGGATGTCCTTTTCGGTTGTTTCGAGGACCCGTTTCGGGCGCTCGACTCATTGGATGCGGCTGGACGGAAAATGTTCCCGGCCGCCGGTGCGGCGTCTCGCGCGATGCCATGCAACCGCCTTTCGCGCCGTCCGGATCGCCGAACCGGAATCGCATCCGCCCGCGGCTGCGGGCGGACAATCCGGCGCCATGCAACTTTTTCGGGAACGCAGCGCAGCACCCGCGCATCCAATGACCAGGGCGACGGATGCCATCGGGACGGCACCCGCGCATGCCCGGCCCGCGCGGTGCGGGCAACAAGCCGCTGATGTAGCGGCAGGCGGGCCGTCGCCCCGCCACATGGGAAAGGAAGAAAGATGCTGACATATGCATTGAGCGCGTTCGCGATAGCCGCCGTGGGCGGCCTTGTTCTTGCCGCGCATGTCGTCCGTGGACGGTTCGCGCCCTGGACGGTTTCATTGCTTCACGCGGGCTTCGGGGCGATTGGCCTGGCTCTCCTGATCGCGGTCCCGGTCACCGGACCCGCCTCCCGCGGGGTCGTCACAGCCTTTGTCGTGCTGCTGGTCGCGGCGCTTGGCGGTTTCTTCCTGGCAGCCCTGCATCTTCGCGGCACGCTGCCGTCGAGCGGGGTGGTGGCCGTCCATGCCGGCGTTGCGGTCGTCGGCTTCCTGACCCTGCTCGTGCAGGTGGTCTGACATGTCCCGTCATCCCCTGCATCCCGCGCTGGTGCATTTTCCGATCGCCTGCTGGACCCTTGCCGTCGGCGCGGATGTCGCCGGTCTCTGGCTCGGGCACAGGGCCTGGCAGTGGTCCGGCGGATTGCTCGCGGTGGGCTGCGTCGTTGCGGCCGCGGCCATGGTGGCGGGGCTTGTGGACCTGGTGCGGGTGCCGGAGGGAGCCGCCATGCGGGTTGCCTGGATGCATCTGGGTGCGATGCTGCTTGCCTTTTCGTGCTTCCTCGCGCGGCTGATCGTCCACCCGGAGCGGTTTCAGCCTGTCGAGCCGGATATGATCTCCTATCTGCTCGATGCAGCCGGCTTCCTTGCACTCGCCTTCGGCGGGTGGTTCGGTGGCCAGCTGGTCTATCGTCATCGTGTCGGCGTCGACCGTCCATGAACGGGACCGCTTCATCCGGCCGTTCGACATCCGCGCAACACCCGAACCGTGCCGGGCGCCAGCATCCGGTACCTGCACAGGAGGCGACAATGCTACAAGCCGACGATCAGGCGCGTTCACGGTACGCCGCGGATATCCCCGAGGCGGAGCTGGTGCGACGTGCGGCGCAAAGGGACGGCGCCGCGTTCGAGGCGATCATGCGTCGCCACAACCAGTTGCTGTTTCGCACGGCGCGCGGCATCGTCCGCAGCGACGAGGAAGCCGAGGATGTCGCCCAGGAAGCCTGGATGCAGGCGTGGCGGGCGCTCGCAAGTTTTCGCGCCGAGAGCAAGCTGTCGACATGGCTGGTCCGCATCGCGGTCAACGAAGCGCTAGGCCGGCAGCGTCGGAAGCGGGCGCAGATCATTCCTCTGGAGGCCGCCATGATGTCGTCCGATACCGACACGCAATCGGCACTCGCCGAGACGCCGGACCGCGGGCCGGAGCAATCGGTCGAGCGGGTGCAGGTCCGCGCCCTCATCGAGGCGCGCATCGACCAGTTGCCCGAGATCTTCCGCTCCGTCTTCATGTTGCGCGCAATCGAAGAGATGAGCGTGGACGAGGTGGCGGAAGCCCTTGAGATCGCTCCGGCTACTGTGCGGACGCGGTATTTCCGTGCCCGGGCCATATTGCGCGAAGGCTTGGCGCAGGAGGTGGACTTTGCGATCGGCGAGGCATTCAGTTTCGCCGGCGAGCGCTGCGACCGTATTGTGGCGGGCGTCATGGCCCGCGCCCGGGCGGAAGGCCTCTGCGACGGGGACTGACTGCGGGCGGAACGGGCGTGGACCCGCGCCCGATGCACCGGGAAACGGCCCGCTCAAACAGCGAGCCGCCGCATCATGCCTGACCGTTCCGTTCGAGCCATTCGCGCAAGTGGTCTTGCAGAACGATGGCGTTGTTGTGCGCGGCGTCCTTCGCCGCATAGAGCAGCGTGACAACGCCGTTGCGCGCATGGCCGGCTAGTTCCGCGACGACGGCTTCATTGTTGGCCAGTTCCGCCCGGTAGCGCGTGCCGAAGTCCTGCCAGCGATCGGGGTGGGCATGAAACCAGTGGCGCAACGCGTCGCTCGGCGCGATCTCCCTGCACCAGCAAAACAGCGCGGCGCTGTCCTTGGCCATGCCGCGCGGCCAGAGGCGGTCGACAAGGATTCGCTTGCCGTCGGACGGGCGCGGCGCATCGTAGATCCGCTTGATGCGGATGCGCTCTGCGGCCGCGGCGGGCAGCTGTGCCGGCATCAGTCTTCTCGCTTGTCTGCCTCGCCCATCACCTCGACGGCCTTCAGGGCGTGCGCCCAGGAGGCACCGGCGCGCATTTCCGTCGCGACCCAGATCGCCTCCATGATCTGTTCCTGCGAGGCTCCTCTGTGCCGGGCCGCCTTGACGTGGCCCTCGATGCACCAGGGGCATTGGGTCACATGGGCAACCGCCACCGCGATAAGCTGCTTGGTGCGCGCATCGAGCGCACCCTCGGCGAAGACCGCTTTCGAGAACGCGCGGAAGGCGTCGTCGGTCTCCGGTGCCAGGGCGTGACGCCGGTCAACGAGTTCCCGGGTCGGTTCGGGGAGATGCAACTCAGGCATGATCGCCTCCTTGCGTTTCGAATTGCGGAAACAGCACGTCGTTTTCCAGCTGGATATGATCCGCGAGATCGTCCAGGAATTCCCCGACCCCGGCATAGAGCCGCGTCCAGCTGCGGCAGGCGCCCTGCGGCAATGTCAGGCCGCCGGTCAGCTGCCGGATCCGCTCGACCTCGGCCTCGTGGTCGTCATGATCCGCCCGCATCGCAGCGATCGGCGCGTCCAGTCCGGCCGCCGCCTTGCGGATGGCGGGAAACAGGATCAGTTCCTCCTTCTTCATGTGCACTTCCAGCGCGCCGATCATCCGGCGCAGCAGCGCGGCCAGTCCGGCCGGCACATCGGCGTGTCCGGCATGGACGTTTTCGACCTTTGCCGACAGGGTCGCCAGTTCGGGAAGCTGGGCGCGGTGTTTCGCGTGATACTCCGCCTCGATGAAACGGGTGAGTTCCGCGGGATCTTCCGGAGGGGTCGTCATGTCAGGTTCCTCATATCGGTGAAGGGTCGGTTCGTGGCTTCGACCGCCATGTGCAGCGAGCGTGCGATCCGTTCGGCGCGTTCGATGACATGCACGGCGCCCTTCGGCGGACAGGTCTCCGCCGCGGTCTCGCGAAACAGGGCCAGCCAGCGTTCGAAGTGGTGCCACTGCACCGGCAGGCTGGCATGCGCCGGCATCGGCGCGCCGTGATAGCGGCCGGTCATCAGGGCAACCGAGGACCAGAAGGCCACCATGCGCTCCAGATGCGGACCCCAGTCGGATATCCGGGCATCGAAGATCGGACCGAGAACCGCATCCGCGCGCACCTTCTCGTAGAAGCGGTGCACCAGCGCGGCCAGCGTTTCCTCGTCA
>JBFHII010000238.1:0-5254 GCA_041596535.1 Breoghania sp.
CGAAAGCCTCGTAGCGCTCCGAGCGGTGGCCGATCATCGAATCCGCGGTGTTGATCGCCTTGTAGGCAATGATGCCGGGCAGGCCGCCGATGGCGAACCAGAAGGCGGGCGCGACGACGCCATCGGAGAAGTTTTCCGCGCATGACTCGATGGCCGCCCGTGCGATGCCTGCCTCATCGAGGCTTTCGGGGTCGCGGCCGACGATCATCGACACTGCGTGGCGGGCCTCGTCGAGCCCCTGATTCATGCCGTCGCGCACCGCGGCGACATGCACCATGAGGCTGCGCTGGGCGATCAGCGTGGAGGCGGCGAGCACGATCAGCACCGAGCCGCCGGGCGCCATGCGAAACAGCCGTTCCAGCGCCAGCCCGACTGCGACGCTCGCGCTCACGAGAACCAGCGCAAGGACAATGCCGGCAGCCCTGCGGACATGAGGCGGCAGCGATGCGGCGTTGGCGCGGAATTCGAACGCGGAGATCAAGCGGCCGATGTTGACCACCGGATGCGGCAGCCGGCGCCACAGCCAGCCCGGATCGCCGATCACGGCATCCACGGCGAGCGCGGCCAGCAGCAACAGCAGGGCATCGGATCCGGTCAGCATGAAGCGTCTTCTGTTCGGGCGGCGGGGCCCGACGGGCGTTGGTTGCCCGCCGGCGGCAGGTCACCAAGGGCCTGCGACAGTGCCGTGTCAAAACGTGTCAGTGCCGCGTCTGTACCCGGAAGTCCCACGCGAAGCCAGTGGGGCGCGTAATCGAAGGCGCGTGTCCAGATGTGCCGGTAGGCCAGGGCCGTGTGCAGGGCATGGGCGTCGTCATGCCGGAGCAGCCGGAAGAGCGTGGTGCCGCCGACGATCGGCAGGCCATGGCGCGCAAGCACCGCATCGAGCGCCGTGCTCTCCTCGATGAGCGCTTGCCGCATGGTTTCCTGCCACACGGTGTCTCGCAGGGCGGAGGCTCCGATTTCCAGCGCCGGACCGGAAACGGCCCAGCCGCCGAGGCTGTCCGAAAGGCGTTGAGAGAGCACCGGTGGTCCGGCGAGAAAGCCGAGCCGCAGGCCGGCGAGGCCGAAGAACTTTCCGAACGATCGCAGGACGACGACCGGCTCGGCGCCCAGCCGCGGCAGCACGCTGGCCTCGGGTGCAACATCGGCAAAGGCCTCGTCGACGATCAGCAGGCCGTCGCGGGCCGCGAGTGTGCGGGCGATGTCGAGCAGGGCGTCCGACGCGATGCCGCGGCCGTCCGGATTGTTGGGATTGACCAGTACGACGATGCGGTCGGAAGCGTCGATCTCGTCGACGGACCGGATCTCCCGAACCAAGCGATGGGCCGCGCGCCAGCTTCCGGCGTGGCTCGAGTAGGTCGGGGCGAGCACCGCGACATCACCCTGCGGGGCGATGGCGGGCAGGCGCGCGAGGATCGCTTCCGTGCCGGGAGCTGCCGTCAGACCCAGGCCGTCGGGCACCCGGTATGCGGCGCGCGCCGCATCCAGAAGGTTGGCCAGTGCGGCGTCGGTGGGGAGGGTCGTCCAGACATCCGCAGAGACGGCGAATTGCCCCTCATTTCGGGGCGTTTCGGGTGCGTTTCGATTGCCTGGCCGGGGATCGATTCCGGCGGCCCGTCCGGCGTGCGGCCAGGCATGGGGATTGATTCCCGTCGACAGGTCGAGCCAATCGTTTCGGCTGCCGCCGAAATGGCGGGCCGCCTCACTCAAATCGCCGCCGTGCCGCATGCCTGCCGTCCTGTCCTCGCGGTGAATCAACGTGTTTTACCGCATTTTTTCCGTGCGTGTGTGCGCTACGTAGCGAGTAGTTCGGACAGCATTCGACCGAACAGACCGTGGCGGCTGCGCGCGGTACGCTTCGAGGCTCATGAACCCGAGGTTCCACTCATGTCGTTCGCACGAATTCGCGGCTTGCATGCCGCCGATGAAGCGAGCAGAGGTTGCAATAGTCCCGTGTCATCCATCTGCTCGAACTGCCCCAATCGTCTTCAGTGCGTCCGCTCCGGCTGGCAGTCGCCGAATCGGTTCTGGTTTCCCCATGTCGTGATGGTCCGCCCCATCGGGGAATGCCCGTGCAAGCAGGGGGCGGGGGCCGACATGTCCGGCGCGGTCCCCGGGCCGCATGCGCGTGCGCCGCTGTCTCCTGGGGACGAGGATGGCGACGACGTCACGCTGACGAACGCCGTGGCATGATACCATCGTTCGGCCGCCTTGAAGACCGCCGCGCCTGCGGCACACGCTTTCGCCGCACCGAGTTCAATTTCTCCCTCCTGCACTCGCGATCCTCGCTGGCCGCATCATGTTTCCAGGCGACCCGTCCCGGGGCGCGGGGTGACGTTCACTGGCACCGCCGATGATGTTCATCGCGTGACGGAATGTCCGGGCCGTTGAACGGATCCGCGTGTCGGGTATGTTGCAGTCGAGAAGCCGGGGGCGGCTGATACGACGTGGGAGGCCCTGATGCGGGTGGCTTTGCTGTATGCCGTAATGCTGCTTGCCGCCGCGACGGGCGCTCGGGCGCAGGGCGACTTTCTGGAAACGACGGCTGCCGATCGCTCCAATCTGCAGGCGTGCATCGAGGCGGCGCACGATCTGAATACCGGTGCCGATCAATGCATCGGAGCCGCCGCCGATCCCTGCATGGACCACCCCGACAATCAGCACACAATGGGCATGAGCGCCTGTGCCGTTCGCGAGCAGGGGTTCTGGGATGAGCAGCTGAATCTGGCCTACAAGGAGTTGCGGCGGGTTCTCGGCGAGCCGGCGCGCACGGAACTGCGTGATGTGCAGCGCCTGTGGATCAAGTGGCGCGACGCGTCCTGCGGCTTTACCATTGCCTATTACGACGGCGGGACGGCCTACAAGCCGGCGATGGCCCTGTGCGGCATGCGGGCAACGGCGCGGCGCGCGATCGACCTTCAGGAAATTCTCGACCTCGTGAAGGGACGCTAATTCACGGCGTCATGTTGCGCCGGCATCGTGCCTGCGGCTTTTCCACCGGGAATCCGGAAAAAATTCACCTATCGATAAGCTATATTCGCGAAGTTACGTACTCTGGCGTTCACGCGTTCCTCGTTCATGCGCTGCCGCTGTGCCGGCCGGAATGGATTCCGCCACTGCCATGTATCTCGATATCTCCACCTTGCTGTTGCTGTTGGGCACCTTGTGTTGTGTCGTCGGCGGGACTCTGCTCTGGTTCTGGTTCTCGACCCGCCAGGAGCAGGGATTGCTGTGGTGGGGGGCCAGTTTTCTGGTCCGCTGTCCGGCGTTTCCGCTGCTGATGGCGCGCGGGTCGATTGACGACAGGCTGTCGATCGATCTCGCGATTTCCTTCCTCATGCTGGGGTTGGGGCTGAGCTGGGCCGGCGCGCGCAGATTCTCGGGGAACAGGCTGTCGGTCCCGGTCATTCTGGCGCCTGCGGTTGTCTGGCTTGCCGCCTGCCAGGTGCCTGCCTTCCATGCCGACACCAGCAGCCGGATGCTTCTGATTTCATGCATGATCACGCTTTATTCGGTTGCAATGGTGGTCGAGTTCCGGCGGGAGTCCGCCGGGAATGCCTGGCTGCGCAAGGGGCTGGCGGTGCTCATTGCCATCAATGCAGCCGCGCATGGCGCGCGCGCGCTCTATGTCGTGATGAACACGCTGCCCTACGACATTCTCGGCACCGACAACTGGCTCGCCGCCACGCTCTATCTGCCCATGGTCCTGCTGATGGTCGGAGCGGTGTTGGGCGTCGCCATGAACAACGACCGCACCATGCGGGCGCTGCGCATGGAAGCGGATTACGATTCCCTGACCAATGTCCTCACACGCAAGGCGGTCTTCACCCTGGCCGAGGACGAAATCTCCCGGGTACGGCAGCACGGCGGTTCCATCTGCTTGCTGCTGTTCGATCTCGATCACTTCAAGACGATCAACGATTCCCACGGTCATGCGGCCGGCGACGTTGTGCTGAAGCGGTTCTGTGACGCCATACGCGCGCGGCTGCGCAAAAGCGATCTGTTCGGCCGCATCGGGGGCGAGGAATTCGTTGCCGTACTGCCCGATGTCGACTGCGCGACGGCGTGCGGCATCGCCGACGAGCTGCGCAGGGCGATCGATGACCTGACCATCCTCCATGCGGGACAGAGGATTCCGGTGTCTGTCAGCATCGGCGTGTCGGATACCGCCGGCGCCGGGGCTGCCCTGGACAAGCTGATGCAGAGGGCCGACGAGGCGCTCTACAGCGCCAAGCAGCAGGGGCGCAACCAGGTGAAGCTGGGGGTGTTTGCTCCCGCGCTTGCGATGCAGTCCTAGGCGCGCTCCCACGACCACGTCCAGATCCAGATCCGGGCCCAGTTCCAGGTCCGGCTCAGGCCGACCGTCGTCTGGCGCCGGTCCCGAAGGCGGTCCTAAGGCGCTGCAACCCCATGCGCCGTGTTTACCCGCTGGTCACCGTGCCTGTGCTGTTTGAGATTTGAGGTTCCAATTGGCACTTGAGCGTTTGCTAGGGCGTGCGCCATGGCCTAGATATGGGGCACGAAAAGCACGCTTCGCCGGTTTGCCGGCCGTACACGCAACAGCAGGATTCCCGCATGAAGGATTATTCCGCCACTTCGCCCTCCCGTCTCGACGAGGAAGAGGATGACGACAAGACCAAGACGCAGCAGTCGATCCCGGTCGACAAGCACTTGTTTGAGGCGCGCACCGTACTGATTACCGGCCAGATCTCGATGGAACTGGCCCGTGACGTCTGCGCGCGCCTGTTGGCGCTGGCGCAGGTATCCAACGATCCGATCACCGTGATCGTGTCGTCGCCCGGAGGCCACGTGGAATCCGGCGACATGATCCACGACACCATCAAGTTCATCACGCCGAAGGTGCGCATGCTGGGCATGGGCTGGGTCGCGAGCGCGGGCGCGCTGATCTACGTGTCGGTGCCGCTTAAGGATCGCTTCTGCACGCCGAACACCCGCTTCCTGCTGCACCAACCCTCCGGCGGTGCGGGCGGCCCGGCCACCGACATCGAGATCCAGGCCCGCGAAATCCTGAAGATGAAGGATCGCCTGAACAAGATCTTCTCCGTCGCTACCGGTCAGCCCGTCGAGCGGATCGAGAAGGACACGGATCGCGACTACTGGATGTCTCCGGAAGAGGCGATCGAATATGGCCACGTCGGCAAGATCGCCGAGCAGGCATCCGAACTGGGCTGACGCGGAGACGATGAAGCGTGCGATGAGCAGGACGGCGGGGATGGCGCACGCCCACTGCGCC
>JBFHII010000239.1:0-5253 GCA_041596535.1 Breoghania sp.
ATATCGAGATCCAGGTCTTTGCCGACAACCACGGCGAGGCCGTGCATCTGTTCGAGCGCGACTGTTCGGCCCAGAGGCGGCACCAGAAGGTCATCGAGGAAGCGCCCGCACCCGGTATCCCTGATGCGGTGCGCCAGGCCATGGGCAAGGCCGCGGTGGCCGCTGCCAAGGCGGTGGGCTATTCGGGTGCGGGAACGGTGGAATTCATCGCCGAGGGCTCGGGCGAACTGAAGGCCGACGGCTTCTGGTTCATGGAAATGAACACCCGCCTGCAGGTGGAGCATCCGGTGACCGAATGCGTCACGGGAACGGATCTCGTGGAATGGCAGTTCCGGGTTGCGTCGGGCGAACCGCTGCCCGCCAACCAGGCGGCGCTGGCGCTCGACGGCCACGCGGTGGAAGTGCGCCTTTATGCGGAGGACCCGGACAACGGCTTTCTTCCGTCCGCCGGAAGGCTCGATCTCCTGCGGTTGCCCGAAGGCGCGGGCGTGCGTGTCGACACCGGCGTCGAGGAGGGCGCGCAGGTGTCGCCGTTCTACGATCCGATGATTGCGAAGATCATCACCCACGGCGCTGACCGCACCGAGGCGCTGGATCGCATGCGCGACGCGCTGGCGCGCACGGTCGTAGCCGGACCGCGCAGCAATCTGGCGTTCCTGCGCCAGCTCGTCGATCACCCGGATGTGCGTGCCGGTGGTTTCGATACCGGATTGATCGATCGTGAAATGAAGGCGCTGACACAGGGCGCGGTGTCCGACGAGACGATCGCGGCGGCGGTCGACTGCCTGTTGGCGGGGAACGAGAGTGCAGCGGCCGATACCGCCGGCTGGCGGGACCCCTGGACGGCACGCGACGCGTTTCAATTGTCCGGCCCACGCGAGGTCGGGGTGCGCGTCAGCGTCGACGGCGAGGACCGGGAGCTTCGCATCGATTGGCGGGCACGCGAGGCGCATCCCGACGATGCCCCCGGCAAGGTAATGCGCGCGGGCGACGCGGTCTATGCGCTGGAGGGTGGCCGGGCGATCAAGGTGGCGCTGACGGATGCGCTGTCGCGCACCGCCGAGGACGAGGGCGGGCATGGCGTGGTGCAGGCGCCGATGCACGGCAAGGTGATCGCCGTCTTCGTCGAGCCGGGTGCGGAGGTCTTGCGCGGCGAGCCGCTGTTCATCGTGGAGGCAATGAAGATGGAGCATTCGGTGGCCGCCCCGCGCGACGGTCGCGTCGCGAGCATCGCGGCCGCCGTCGGCGATCAGGTCGCGCAAGGGGCTGCGGTCGTGGTTCTGGACGAGGCTGCGGCCTGAGATCGTCGGTGTCGGTCTGCGCCAGTCCGGGCGTGCCCGGTTATGGCAGTGCCTGTGCAAAAGCCGCCCGGGTGCAGGCCGAGGCTTTGTTCAGGCGGCGCGGCTTGCTAGATCTAGGTCATGACCCTGAACCTGGTGAAATTGTGCGTCGGTGTCGATTCGGTCGAGGATCTCAAGGCCTGGGCCGACTTCCGCCGCGACGAGGCGCGCGCCCGCGGAATCGACTTCGAGCGCACGCACACGACCCGGATGGTGCCGACGCGCCGCGACGAGCTGCTGGACGGCGGATCACTCTATTGGGTGATCAAGGGTTCGATCCAGGTGCGCCAGCGGCTTGTCGATATCCGCCCGTTCAAGGATGAGGCCGGAATCCGGCGCTGCGATCTGGTACTCGATCCGATTCTCGTGCTCACGCGCATGCAGCCCCGGCGGCCGTTCCAGGGCTGGCGCTATCTCACCAGCGAGGATGCACCGGCCGATGTGACCCGATCCACGGGCAGCGACGAGATGCCCATGGAGATGCAGCGCGAACTGGCGAAGCTGGGGCTGCTGTAGGTCGCTTTTCAGACCGGCATGTTGTCGATCAGCCGCGTTGTGCCGATGCGGGCGGCGGCGAGCACGCGCATGGGGCGATCCCCCGGCGTGTCGATCGCCGCGAGCGTCTCCGCGTCGCGCAGTGCCAGATAGTCGACCGTGAAACCGGCGACTTCCAGGGCAGCACGTCCGTCGCCCAGGGTCGTGGCCGGATCCGCGCCGGCGTTCAGGCGATCGATGACGGTCTTCAGCGTCGCGGGCAGAACGCGCGCTGTGGCGCGTTCCTCGGCGCTCAGATAGGCGTTGCGCGACGACAGGGCGAGACCGTCATCCTCGCGAACGGTCGTGCCGCCGCGGATCTCGATGCCGAGATTGAGATCGCGCACCATCTGGCGGATCACCAGAAGCTGCTGATAGTCCTTTTCGCCGAAGATCGCGATATCCGGCCGTCCGGCGGCGAGCAGCTTGGCGACGACCGTCGCCACGCCCTTGAAGAAATGCGGCCTGAAATCCGTCTCCAGCCCGTGCGCCGGGCCGCCGACGGCGATTTCCGTCGCAAAGCCCTGCGGATACATCTCGTTGGCGTTGGGGGCGAAGACCACATCGACACCGAGCGGGGTCAGCCTGGCGATGTCCGCGGCTTCCGTGCGGGGATAGGCGTCGAGATCCTCGCCCGGCGCGAATTGGGTGGGATTGACGAAGATGCTGACGATCACGCGGCTCGCCTGCTCGCGGGCTTCGCGCACAAGCGCCAGATGGCCGGCGTGCAGCGCGCCCATGGTTGGCACCATGGCTACCCGGTGACCGTCCTTGCGGGCCGCATCGGACCAGGCCTGGAGCGCGGCAATGGTCCGGATGATGGCGGGCGGAGTGTCCGAAGCTGTACCCGAAGTCATGGAAGGCTCTCGTTGTCAGATGCGTTTCGGGCGTTGATCTAGCAGACGGAAGCCCGGATTGCACGGGTGATAAGGTGCTGGAATGTTTCGTTTTGTCAAAGGTGTCCTTGCGGGAGTGGTGTCATCGCGCCACATTCAGGGAAACCCGGATAAAGGAGCGTGCCAGAGGATGGTGGACCGGAAAACACCCACGCGAACCCGAACCGCCGCGCCGGAGGTCAAATCTCCCTCCAGTTCGGCGGAGGTCGATGCCTTCGTGCAGCGGACGCGGGCCTTCGCGCCGGCCACCGAGGGCAATGGCCGGTTGATCTTCGCGCTGGACGCCACCATGAGCCGGCAGCCGACCTGGGACCGGGCCTGCTCCATTCAGGCGGAGATGTTCGCCGAGGCGGGACGCATCGGCGGTCTGGATATCCAACTCGTCTATTTTCGCGGCTTCGGCGAATGCCGGGCCAGCAAATGGGTCGGCAATGCCAAGGGGCTGGCCAGCCTGATGACGCGCATTGATTGCCGTGGCGGGCATACGCAGATCGGCAAGGTTCTGAAACACGCAGCGAGCGAAACCCGGCGGCGCAAGGTGCAGGCCCTCGTCTATGTGGGAGACTGCATGGAGGAGAACGTCGATTCTCTGTGCGAGAAGGCCGGTGAACTCGGCTTGCTGGGCGTTCCGGCCTTCATGTTCCAGGAAGGCCACGATGCCCCGGCAGAGGCGGCATTTCGCGAGATTGCCAGGTTGACCAGCGGGGCCTATTGCCGGTTCAGCTCGACATCGGCGAAGGAATTGCGCGATCTGCTCAGGGCGGTCGCGGTCTATGCTGCGGGGGGGCGCAAGGCGCTGGCCGACATGGGCAAACAGGGCGGCGCGGGCGCGCGGCTTCTCATTCAACAGATGCGGTAGAGCGACATGGGTCTATTCTTCATTGGCGTCGTGGCGCTGTTCTTCGGACTGGTCGCGGTCAACGCCTTCGTCCAGGCGGATCCCCGCAAGCTTGCAGGGCAGTTGCGCGTGACGGCGGGGCTGATCTTGCTCGCCGTGGCGGGCGTGCTGGTGTTCGCCGGCCGCTGGGTCTTCGCGTTGCCGCTCGGGGCCTTCGCCCTGTCGCTGCTGGGCTGGGGCGGCGTGCCCGGGTTCGGCCGCGTCGGCGGGAGCCGGCCTTCCGGCGGGCAGCGGTCGCAGGTGCGCTCGGCGATGCTGGAAATGGAGCTTGATCACGACAGCGGCACGCTGACCGGTGTCGTGATCGCGGGACGTTTCGAGGGCCGCATGCTGGACGATCTCGCGCCTGACGAGTTGCAGGCGCTGCTCAACGAGATCGCCGCCGACGGGCAGAGCGTGGCGCTACTCGAAGCCTATCTTGATCGCCGGATGCCCGGATGGCGTGAAGACTTCGAGGCGGATGGCGCAACGGGGGAGGGCGCTGCGGCGAGCGCGGGCCCCATGACCGATGAGGAGGCCTACCAGGTTCTTGGGCTTGCGCCCGGAGCCGGTAAGGCGGAAGTCAGGGAAGCGCATCGGCGCCTTATGAAAAGGCTGCACCCCGACCATGGGGGAACGACGTTCCTTGCGGCCAAAATCAACGAGGCCAAAGACAGGCTTTTGAGGAGACATGGATCCTCCGGTACGCATTACTGATGCCGGTACACGATACTGAGTTCAGACAAACATTACGGATGCAGGTGATAGCAGGCGAACTTCGCTTTCTTCAGGGAACGGCAGGCGGCCTTGGCCGACGCCTTTGAGTTGAATCCGACGAACCGGGCGCGATACAGGGTTGCGCCGCTGGCGTTGACCGTTTCGGTGTAGAGCGCGCTGCCGGCAAGGGCGGCACCCGCCTTGGCCTTGGCCTGCTTGAGTAGATCAAGCGCGCCTTCTTCGCTTTCCGCGGCTGCGATCTGTACCTGCCAGCCCGGCGGCGGAGCCGGCTTGGCGGTCTCCGGCGCGGGGGTGATCGAGGCGACCGTGATGGTCGTGGTGCGGACCGGTTTCACGGGCATGCTGGCGACGGTTTTCGTGCTTCCCGTGGTCAGCGGCAGCACAGCGCCTGCCTGTACCGGAGCCTGTGGCTGGATGGTTTCCGGCGCGCGCTTTGCGAGCTGATCCACCGCGCGCTCGGCCGCGCCGGGAATGTTGGCCGGCGGTGCCATCGCCAGAAGCATGTCGCGCGGCTTGCCGTTGGCGACCGGGGCCTTATCCGGCATCGGCTGCGGTTTCGGCGCTGCTGCGGCGTCGAGCCGCAACGGGCCCTTGCCGGTCGCGCCCAATCCAAGGGAATAGGCGGCTGCGATGCGGGCGGTCGGCGTCGGGACCTTGCCGATCGACGCGACGGTGAGATCGCCTGTATCGCCCTGGGCGACATCGGGACGCGGCGGCACGGGCGGGATCGCCGGGGCTGCGCTGGCAACGGAAAGTTCCGGTGCGGCGACGGGAACCGCCTTCGGCGTCTGAGCGAACTGGAGGACCGGCTTGGCGGTGGGGAGTGGTGCATTGGCTATGACCACGCGGTGCGAGGCGCGGCCGGCCA
>JBFHII010000240.1:0-5248 GCA_041596535.1 Breoghania sp.
CGCAGGATCTCGGTGCCAAGGGCACGGTGGGCAACGCCGCCAACGCCACCGCCGAGAAGGGCCGCGCCTCGCTCGACCACGCAGCCCACGGCTTCGTCGCGCTGATCGACGACATCCACCGCTTCGACCTGAGCCGCCTGAAGGACCGGGACTAGGCGGCAACCCGAGGCGTTGCCCCAGGAGAGGGGACGGATCGGGATAAGGCGCAATAACAAGGGTTGTCATCCCGGGCGAGCATCGCGAGACCCGGGACCCAGTAACCGAAACGCTCTCCGATCAAGCTGCGGTTCTAGCTCCAGCATGATGGAGACCCTCGACAAGAACCGAGGGGTCAACGGTTACGGGGTCCCGGCTTTCCGCTGCGCTGCAGCCGGGATGACATCAGGTGAGAAACGCCCCTACACGTCGAGCCGCCCCTAGACGTCGAGCCGCATGTGCGGCTGGCCGTTAGAGGTGCGCTCGACGGTAACCCCGTCCTCGTTGAGGACGCAGGTCACCCGCTTGCGATAGGCGGAGAAGCTGTCGAAGGTCACCACGTCGACGGGCTCGTCGAAATCGAAGGTGACGCGCCGATGCCCGCTGTCGCCCAGCAGCCGCACGCCGATCACCGTGCCGCTGAACGGCTGGCCGAGATAGCGGCCCGTCACCGTTTCGCCGACATTGACCGGCCGCGGCCGGTTGCCGGCGCTGGCGTGCAGGGTGTTCCAGTCGCGATAGCCGTACTGATGCGCCAGCATTTCCAGGGCCCGGCCATGGTTGACCGGGGTGCCGCTGTCGCCGAGCTCATTGCGCAGGCGCCTGGCCTGCAGTTTCAGGGTGTCGATGGAAGGAATCGTCATCACATGCCTCACTGGCGTCTGCATGCGGAATTCGGACGGTGCTCGCATTGCCATCGGACCGCATGACGCAGGACATGGATGGGGCCGCTCAAGGAGAGGATTCACCGTGGACCTTGGTCCGCGAGCGGCAGGGCCTCTCACCCGGCGCCAAGATAGGCACGGACCGGCGGCATATCAAGAGGCCGCGCACGGGCCGCCTTCCACCTCGGCATCGGCCGCAAAGGTTAACGCCGCAGCGCCCGGTTTCGCTCAGAAAAGCAAATCCTTAACCAGATCTTTCACGACAATTTTAACGGTTTGCGCCGAGCATCGTTTCCAGAGTTCCCGGGCGGCCCGACCAGAAGCTTTCTGAGGGCGTCGGGGCTTTTGGGGGCCATGAGCCACAATGGTGTATCGTCTTGCGTAGCCGGATTTCTCCTGTCGCCGTTCTGCTGGTCCTCGCACTGGTGCTTTCGGGCTGTTCCTCGGTCACCGGTCTGGGCTGGCTGGGCGGCTCGTCGTCCGCCGTCTCCTACAACGACACGGCCTGGTGCGTGCCGCGCAGCCTGAAGAAGGTGCTCAACCGCGTCGCCAAGCGCTACGGCCCGGTGCGGGTGCATTCGACCAAGCGCTGGTGGCTGGAGAACTGGTGGAAGGGCGGCGCGCCCAACTCGCTGCACCTGAAGTGCCGGGCGGTGGATTTCTCCGTGCGCGGCAACCCCTCCTCCGTCGTCGCCTTCCTGAAGTCGCAAAGCGCCGTGGGCGGCTACAAGTATTATCCCGGCGGCCACTACCACATCGACAACGGCCGCCGGCGTACGTGGTGAGCTAGCCCAGTTCTCCCGCCTCCAGGGCGATTTCCCAGCCGGTCTCGTCGAAGCCGATGAGATTGCGGCCGCGGGCTTCGAGAATCGGCCGCTTGATCATCGACGGTTCGGCGAGCATCAGCTGGACGGCGGTCTCGGCGTCCGTCACCGCTTCCTTGACCTCGTCGGGCTGCTTGCGCCAGGTGGTGCCCTTGCGGTTCAGCACCGTGCCCCAGCCGAACTCCTCGACGAAGGCGCGCAGGCGCTCCTCGTCGACGCCGTCCTTCTTGTAGTTGTGAAAGTCATACGCCAGGCCCGCGCCGTCGAGCCAGCGGCGCGCCTTCTTGACCGTGTCGCAGTTGGCGATGCCATAGAGCTTCATGGCGCATCTCCTCGCATGGATGTGATGCGCCCAACAAAGACGAGTCGGCCGCCCAAATCCACCCCCGGCGTGACGCGCGTGCGCGCAGTCAACCGGCAGCGACGTGCGCGGGCGCCGTGTCGCCGGTTTCGGCAAGCTTGCCCGGGTTCATCAGCCCGTGCGGATCGGCCTCGGCCTTGAATTCGGGCTGCGGCGCATCGATCCGCTTCCAGCCGGCCCCCTCGAGCCGGAAGGTGTGCGGATCAGACACCGCGACATCCAGCGCGTTGAGCCGGTCGATGATCTCGTATAGCCGCTCGCGGCCGCTGTAGAGCACCAGCGGCAGGCTGGAGCAGGTTGCATGACCGAAGCGGCGCTGGAACTCCAGGTGCAGCAGCATCTCGTCGCCGAACTCCTCTGCCACCTGGTCGATCAGCGCCAGATTGCGCTCGTGCGGAAACCGCAGCTGCAGATAGGTGTAGGCCGGCTCGGCGCGCAGCGCGTGCAGCGTGGTGTGGTTCCAGGTGTATTCATACAGCGGCGGCATGCCGCCCAGCGCCCGGTAGACCGCGTCGTCGGCGTCCTTCGCGCCGCGCTCGAACACGATCTCACCGCCAAAATCCGCCGCCAGTTCCGCCATGGCCCCGGCCTGCGGCTCCGCAACCATGACGATCGCCATGGCCCTGCCTTCGGGCACCAGCGGTGCCAGGCGCTTGATCAGCGGCGGAATGCGCGGGTCGAACACGGAGACCAGTTTCCTGGCAATCGCGTCCGCCGCCGTCAGCGCCTGACCGAAGCCGGCGGCTGCGGACAGCGAGGGAAAGGTCAGCAGGCGCTCGGCCCACGGCTGGCACGGCGCCAGCGGCATGGTGACCTGCGTGATGATGCCGTTGACCCCATAGGCGTGGATCACCTTCATCACGTCGCGGCCGGAAAGCTGCAGCACGCGCGGTTCCTGCTCGACCGTCACCACCTCGACACCGAGAACCGCGCCTGGATCGGAGACCTGCCCCCAGGTGCAGGACCCGACACCGGCCGCACCGCCGGCGATGAAGCCGCCGATGGTCGCGGACTTGCGGGTGGAGGGATGCATGCGCAGTTCCCAGCCCGTGGGCTTCAGGGCCCGGTCGATCTCCAGCATCGTGGCGCCCGCCTCTATGACCGCGGCGCCGGGCGTGGCGTCGAGCAGCTTGTCCATGCCGGTCATGTCGATGATGACGCCGCGCTGCAGGGGAACCGCCTGGCCGTAGTTGCCGGTGCCGCCGCCGCGCAGGGTCACGGGCACCCGATGCGACGCGGCCGCGGCCGCGATGCGGACCACATCCGCCCTGTCGCGGGGGCGGACCACCAGATCGGCGAGCTTGCCGTCAAGTTCGCCGCGCAGGATCGGCGAGAACCAGAAAAAATCCCTGCTCTTGATGCGGACGCTCGCAACATCCTCAAGGCGAGGAATATCGCCAAGCGCCGCGCAGAACGCTTCCAGATCCATCGTGCAACCCCTGCCCTTCCCTAGCGACATATAACAACGCCGCAAAGTCGTTTAGCAAGTCCGGCACCGGATAAACCCGCGAAACCTGGTCGTTGATCCGGACGAGGCGGCTTGCGATGGCGCGGCAGGCCCCACATAGTGGCGGGCGCGCAGTCATGCTGGCGCAGTCAGACTGGCGCCGGCACACTGGCGCGGTCCGACGCCCGCGGCCCGACACCCGGATGAAACGCCCGATGCCCCAGACCACGGCCGACGCAGCCAGCCGGACCACGCCACGGAAAAGCCCGCAGCCACCGCGCGCCAAGCGCCTGCCCAGCGGCGGCACACTGGACCAGCGGGCGCGTCTGGCCGCAGGCCTGGTCCTGTTCACCTTCGTGCTGACGCATTTCCTGAACCACGCCGTGGGCAACATCTCGCTGGCCGCCATGCAGACCGGGCAGGACCTGCGCTACGAGATCTGGAGTTCGCTGCCGGGCCAGGTCGTTCTCTACGGCGCCTTCACGGTGCACATCGGGCTGGCGCTGTGGAAGCTCGCGCGGCGGCGCACCTGGCGCATGCCCGCCTGGGAAGCGGCGCAACTGCTGCTCGGCCTGGCGATCCCCTATCTGCTGATCGCCCATGTCATCGGCACGCGCGGCGCCATGAACAGCTTCCACACCTTCGTCGATTACAGGCACCAGCTGTCCGTGCTGTGGCCGGACATCGCATGGACGCAATCGATCCTGCTGCTGATCGTCTGGACGCACGGCTGCATGGGCCTGCACTTCTGGCTGCGGCTGAAGCGCTGGTACCCCGCGGTGCGCCCGTGGCTTGCGGCCCTCGCCATCGTGGTGCCGACGCTGGCGCTGACCGGCTGGATCAACGCCGCCCGGCTGGTCGCAGCCACCGTCGGCGCGAAGGTCAACTTCGCGCCCGGTCAGCCGGAACAACTTGCCACCTGGACGGAGATGGCCCGCTGGGCGGTGCTGGCGATCCTGATCGCCGTGCTGCTGGTGCAGGCCGGCCGCTGGGTCATCGACATCACACGCCCGAGAGTGACGCTGCTCTATCGCAACGGCAGGACCGTGCAATCGCGCCCGGGACCGACGCTGCTCGAGATCAGCCGTGCGCACGGGATACCGCACACCTCGGTGTGCGGCGGCCGGGCCCGGTGTTCGACCTGCCGCACCCTGATCCTGGCGGGCGGGCAGAGCCTGCCGCCACCGGGCATCGCGGAACGCGCGGCGCTGGACAAGGCCGGTGCGGGCCGGGACGTCCGGCTGGCGTGCCAGATCCGCCCGGTGCGTGACCTGGAGGTGCAGCCGCTGCTGGCCGCGCGGCGCGGCAAGGACCCGTTGCCCACCCACGACGACCGGTTCCGCTGGGGCGTCGAGCAGCAGGTGGCGGTGATGTTCATCGACCTGCGCGGTTTCACCAGCGTGGCCGAACACAAGCTGCCGTTCGACACGGTGTTCATCCTCAACCGCTATCTGGACGGGGCGACCGGCGTCATCCGCGCCGCGGGCGGCAGCATCGACAAGGTGATGGGCGACGGCATCATGGCGCTTTTCGGCGTCGAGGCGGGCGGCGCGGAAGGTGCGCGGCAGGCGCTGCACGCCATCGTCGAGCTGGCAATCGAGCTCGAGCACATCAACGACGACCTGGCGGCCCAGCTCGACGCGCCGCTGCGGCTGGGCATCGGCGTGCACACCGGCCCGGCGATCCTCGGCCGCATCGGGTTGCACGGCCACGCCGGCCCGCAGGCCAACATCACCGCGCTGGGCGACACGGTGAA
>JBFHII010000241.1:0-5239 GCA_041596535.1 Breoghania sp.
CGGCGATCCGGTCATCCCAATATTCCGGCGTCACCTCGTCGATCGCGTGGCGCTGATCATGCGCGGCATTGTTGACCAGAATGGTGATCGGTCCGAGCGCCTCGCGGATCCGCTCGATGGCGGCCTGTGTCTCGGGGATATCCTTCAGGTCGCATTCCTCGAAATGAACCGTGCCACCCTCGGCGCGGATCCTGTCCGCCAGCGCCCTGGAGGCTTCCTCGGCGATATCGATGAAGCCGACCTTCGCGTTCTGCGCGATGAAATGCTCGACGATCGCTTCGCCGATACCACTGCCGCCGCCGGTGACCAGCACCGTTCGGTCCCTGAGGCTTGAATAGATTGCTCCGGGCGTCATGCGCTTCCCTTCCTTTCACTCGACCGTTATTTATTTTGGTTACCAAAATAAACTCGATCGCCTCGCGAAAAAAGCGAAACTTTGCATGGGACGCCTCAGCGGCGGCGGCTACTTGGTGCCGTACATCCGGTCGCCCGCATCGCCGAGGCCGGGGACGATGTAGCCGTGGTCGTTGAGCTTCTGGTCGATGGAGGCGGTGAAGACCGGAACATCCGGGTGCGCCTCGTTGAACTTGGCGATGCCTTCGGGGGCGGCCAGCAGGCAGACAAAGCGCAGGTTGTGCGCGCCGCGTTCCTTCAGCCGCTCAACGGCGGCAATGGCCGAATTGGCCGTCGCCAGCATCGGATCGACGACGATGACCAGCCGGTCTTCCATGTCCTGCGGTGCCTTGAAGTAGTATTCGACCGGCTTCAGCGTCTCGGGATCCCGGTACAGGCCGATGTGCGCCACGCGGGCGGAGGGCACCAGATCCAGCATGCCTTCCAGCAGGCCGTTGCCGGCGCGCAGGATGGAGGCGAAGACCAGCTTCTTGCCGGCAAGTGCCGGCGACTGAATTTCCGCCAGCGGCGTCTCGATGGTGACATTGGTGAGCTTCAGGTCACGGGTGATCTCGTAGCACATCAGCAGCGAGATCTCGCGCAGCAGCCTGCGGAACCCCTGGGTCGAGGTGTCCTTGTTGCGCATGATCGTGAGCTTGTGCTGGACAAGCGGATGGTCGATGACGGTTGCGCCGGCCATGTGCGGATCTCCTTCAGGTGACTGTGTCGCTCACACCGCCTGGCGGCGATCGAACCGGGTTCAGATTACCGTGCCGTCGGTCGCAATCCCAAGTGGCGGGCGGTCGGTGTCGCGCTTTTCCAATGCAATCTCGCGTGCAAGCGGCACCGTTCCGCCCTGCATCACGCAGGCAAGGGGCAATTCATCAGTTTCCAGCCCGGCTCGAGTGCGTACCTGAACGGCCAGGCGATCCAGCACGGCGACGGTCAGCGAACGCCATTCCAGCACGAACGGCGAATCGACGTCCTGGGCAACCGGCAGCATCGCCGGATCGCGGGGCACCATGACGTCCGCATCGATCAGCAGGCCGCCGTGCGCCAGATCGGCAAGACCGGTCAGCCCGTCAAGCTCGGCCACCTCGATGCCTGCCCAGAGCAGCGGTTCGACCAGCGACAGGGCAAGCTTCTGGGCCATCGTGTGCAGGGGAATCAGGTCACCGCTCGCCGCGTCCACCAGCGTTTCGGTGTACCGCCATGTATCGCCAAGCGGGATGCCGTCGATCGCCACGCGTTCCGGCCAGATCGGCGCCAGGGCATCAAGAACGACCTCCAGGACATGATCCATGGCAAGCGGCGCGTCGCCCTCATCCATCAGCGTGTCGAACAGGCAGCCGGGTCGCAGATCGTCGCCGGCCGAAAACAGAACATCCCGCATGGCGACGACCTCGCCGAGACGCCGCAACAGGGTGCCGCGGCCCTCGAAACCGGCCAGTTCATTGCCGTCGCCGTGCTGCAGACCGGAGGCCAGTTCCTCGTCGCCGAGCCGCGCCAGGGCGGTTGCATCCGCGCGCAAGGGATCGGCCGGGTCCGCGGAAAACACGCCGCCCGCAAGCATGGCGAGCGTCGCGATCGCCAACCCTTGCGCACCGCGATGGACTTCCCCGGTGGCCGCTTCGCGATAGCTCCACTGCGGCCCCGGATCAGCACCGAGGATTGCCGTGAGGAAGGCAAGATCAACAGCTGTGCGGCCCATTTCGCGCACATCATCCCACTGGCGATACGCACCCAGCATCGCCCACCGGTCGTGACCTCCCGCCTCGAACGCCCGCCAGCAGGCGTAAAACGGCGTGCCGTTCGCATCCGAGGTCTCCGAAAGCGTGTCGAACACGCCCGCGGCAAGCCCGTCCAGAGCGTTCATGTCCAGCGTGAAATGCGCAAGCTCGCCGGCCAGCGCCCGATTGAACATCGCGTCGGCACGCGCGCGCACCGCTCGGGCAGAGAGCAAGGTGGCGGCTCCGGAAGCTATGTCTTTTTGTTCGTCTGTCATCATCTGGCCAATCGCTGGCTGGGACATCCGCGCCCGGGCGCGTCTTCGAGGGCGGTCACGCCGCACATCAGGACGCCGGCGCGACCGCCGCGGCCAGCCTAGCGCGCAAGGCGGTTTTTGTCGCCTCATCGCAAAAGGCCGCATCAATTGCCGTGCGGGTGATGGCGATCAGATCGGCTGCCTCCCAACCGTGCGCCTGGGCAACGGTCGCATATTCGCGCACCACACTGGTGTCGAAGAACGGCGGATCATCGGAATTCAGGGTCACCGCCACGCCGGCATCGCGCAAGCGGGCTACCGGATGCGCATCATATCCGTCGTAAAGCCCCAGCGCGATATTCGAGGCGGGACAGACCTCCAGGACGACGCCTTCCTCCGCGAGGCGTGTCACCAACGCTGCATCCTCGATGGCCCGAACGCCATGGCCGAGCCGCGTCACACGGAGATGGTCGAGGGCGCCTCTCACGCTGTCGGGCCCACCGAACTCGCCGGCATGGGCGGTCAATCCGAGACCGGCTTCCCCGGCGATCGCGAAGGCGCCCGCGAAGTCCTCCGGCCCGCCGTGACGTTCATCGCCTGCGAGGCCGAAACCGGTAACCAGCGGGTGGGGACTGGCCACGGCGGCAAGCGCCGCGCGGCGCACGGAGTCCGCACCGAGATGCCGCACGCCGACGACGATCATCCGCGCCTCGATGCCGCATTCGTCCTTCGCCTGCAGAATTCCCTCGGCGAGGCCCTCCACGTAGGCCTCGTAGCCGAGGCCTGCCGCCATCGCGTGATCGGGCGAGATGAAAATCTCGCCGTAGATCATGCCTTCGCGGGCGCATTGCGTGAAATAGGCATGCGAGAGCGCGGCATAGTCCTGCGGGGTGCGAAACACCGAACTGGCCAGGTCATAGGCGGCGAGAAACGACGTGAAATCGTGCCAGCGGTAATGCCCCTGCTCGTCGACAAGGCCCGTGACATCGACGCCATGGCGGTGCGCCAGCGCACAGACCAGTTCGGGCGGAGCCGCGCCTTCGATATGACAATGCAGCTCGGCGGTGGGCAGCATCAGCCGAACCCGCGCATCGGCATCTCGCGCCTGATCCAGTTGTCTCCCGACCAATGCGCGGCGCCATCCACCATATGCAGCGCATAGGCATGACGCGACCTGGCCGAGCGGTTGGGCGCGGAGCGATGCGGCACAAGCCCGTGCAACACCACGAGCGTGCCCTTGGGTGCGATCAACGGCGCGTGCATGTCTTCAGGCGCGATCGGCGTGTCGTCGAGCA
This sequence comes from Breoghania sp., assembly GCA_041596535.1. Lineage (GTDB taxonomy): Bacteria > Pseudomonadota > Alphaproteobacteria > Rhizobiales > Stappiaceae > Breoghania. The sequence goes on from JBFHII010000241.1 coordinate 3,673, forward strand.
CCTCCATCACCAAATCGCCCCGGTCGTCATAGTGGAAGCGCTTGCGCAACGGGCCCTTGTGCCCGCCCGGCACGCCATACAGCCCGCCGTTGGTATCGTCGGCATCCTCGAGCGCGAACCAGAACCCCGTGCAGGTCAGCGGGTCGGTGTGCAGAAAGCTTGAATCCTGATGGCAATTCACCTCGCCACCGATGTGCGGCGGCTTGAAGATGTACATTGACTGGGCCAGCTTCGGATCCACCAGCCCCAGATCGGCGGCCACGTTGGCCAGTTTGGGATCGTAGGAGAACCCCTCGAAGACCGGATCAACATCATGCAGCGCGTGGCCGACCTTGTTCAGCGCCGCGTGCTTGTCCTTGACGAGTTCGCCGCTGCCGTCGAAGGCCTCTTCCTCGAAGAAGAAGCGGATCTTGTCTCCGGAGCCGCGGAAATAGTCGTCACGGGCGTGCGACTGGGCAGTTGTGGAGAACACCGTGGAGACGCTCTGCGGATCAAACGCATCGATCAGCGCGGTCATCCGAAGGCGCAGCGCGTCACAGATTTCCGGCGCGACAAACCCCGTCAGCACGAGAAAGCCATCGTCATCATAGGCCTGCTGCATTTCCTGCGTCAGGTGCCCCTCGCTGGTTGCCTGGAATGAACGCGCGCGCATGATGCTTCTCACTTTCCGTTCAGAAAACTCTTGCCGTATGAGCCGGCCGCGATCCCGAGATGCACCGCGACGCTCTCACCAATATCGGCAAAGGTCTCGCGTGCACCGATCGCGCCGGGCCGGATATCCGGACCGAAGGCCAGGACGGGAACGTGCTCGCGGGTGTGATCCGTCCCCTTCCAGGTCGGATCGCAGCCATGATCGGCCGTCAGCACGACCAGATCGCCCGGTTTCAGCTTTGCCTGGATTTCCGGCAGGCGCCGATCGAACGCCTCCAGCGCCGCCGCATAGCCCGGCACGTCGCGGCGATGCCCGTAGAGCATGTCGAAGTCGACGAAATTGGTGAAGACCAGATCGCCGTCCCCGGCCTCGTCCATGGCTTTCAGCGTCGCCTCGTGCAGCGCCGCGTTGCCGGAGGCCTTGTGCAGCCTGGTAATGCCCTGATGCGCAAAGATGTCGGAGATCTTGCCCACGGCGATGACTTCACGGCCGTCTGCCTTCAGCCGGTCGAGCAGCGTCGGCTCCGGCGGCAGCACGGAGTAGTCGCGGCGGTTTCCGGTGCGCACGAAATCCGCAGGGGTCTCGCCGACAAACGGCCGCGCGATCACCCGGCCGATGTTGTAGCGGTCGACCAGTTCACGGCAGATCTCGCAAAGCGCATAGAGACGGTCGAGCCCGAAGTGCGTCTCGTGCGCGGCGATCTGCACCACGGAATCCGCCGACGTGTAGAAGATCGGCTTGCCGGTGCGGATGTGTTCCTCGCCGAGTTCCGCGATGATCTCGGTACCTGACGCGTGCTTGTTGCCCAGAATGCCGGGAAGTTCCGCCCGCCGCACGGCCTCGTCGGTGAACTCTTGCGGAAAACAGGGCACCGTGTGCGGAAAATAGCCCCAGTCGAAGGTCACCGGCACGCCG
>JBFHII010000242.1:0-5237 GCA_041596535.1 Breoghania sp.
AGGAAAAGAAGGACGGCCGCGCTTACGACGGCAAGCCGCTCGCCGATCATCTGGCCGAACAGGCGGAAATCGATCTTGCGGCCGCCATCGAGAGCGCGCGCGCCGATGCCCGCGAGGCCGTGGCGGCGGAGGATTTCGGGGCCGCGATGACGGCACTGGCGCGCCTGCGCGTGCCGGTCGATCACTTCTTCGACGACATTCTCGTCAATGCCGAGGACGCCAGGCTGCGTGAAAACCGCCTGAAGCTTCTCAACGAAATCCGCGAGGCGACGCTGACCGTTGCGGACTTCGCAAGGATCCAGTAACGGCACTTTCGGCTGATTGCTGAAAATAGGGGCAAAAAACGCGTTTTATGTGCGTTTTTTGCCCTTTTTGCATCGATTCTGACATTTCACGCCTTCATGCAGGACCTTGCAGGGCCGGCTCCGGAGGCTGATTTCCACACGTTATCCACAAGCGTATTTTTACCGTGATTGGGCACCACGGGCCGGTCGGCCGTGCGGATTTCAGCCTTTCTGCGCGCGATTAACGCTCTTTCAAGGTTAAGGCGGCTTAATCGGGGTGCTCGTTGGGGGACGGCATTCCAGCGGCACCGCGTATCGGCGCCGGCCGAATAGGTTCAGTAGTGGAGTAGATGGCTATGTCCGGCCATGGATCCTGGCGTCGTCGCCGCGCACCGCGCGCAGTGACGAAAACAAGTCTTGTCGCGATTGCATTATATTTCGGGTTTCCCGACCGCGTGGCCTATCAGGATGTGATGAGCCTCGTGGAGGACGGGCAGGACCCGAGCGCCCGATGGATGCGCTCCATCGAGGACGCGGGATCCGGATCCGCGCATGCGCCGACCGTGACCCTCAGCCAGAACGCCGCGCCCGGCGGCGCCGAGTTCAAGGTCGCCAGCCTGGCGCCGGGCGCCCGCAACACGATCGTGCGCGGTCTCGGTCCCAGGGTGATCGGCAAGACCGCCGTCGACATTCCCGACGAGGTACGCGTCAACCGCTCCAGCAAGGGAAACCGGCTCGTCACCATGGCGCCCGATCGCCAGATGGTCGAGATGTCCGCCGGTTCGCTGTACTCGATGGCCAGCCTGATCGGCCCGGAACTGGGCCGCGATCTGCCGCGCGTCGCCTTCGTGCAGCCGCAGCCCTACACGGGCGCTACCGATGGCACCGCGATGGCCTACAACGCCGAGGGCAAGGCCACAGGCAAGCCTCTCGATCTGGACAAGATGATGATGGCGCGCAGTGCTGCGGCCGCCGGCTTCTCGCTGGTCTCCGCCTATGCGCCGAACGCCGTGGCGGACACGGCGCTGCCGTTCGCCGCCCTGTTCGGCATGCCGCCGGGGCCGACCCCCGAGCAGCAGGCCGTCGACCGCGAAAATCCTCATTGGTGGGTTGCCAATCCTCTGCCGGTCAGCGCGCTCAAGGCGAGCGAGCAGCGCTGCCTCGCCGAGGCTATCTATTTCGAGGCGCGTGGCGAATCCGTCGAGGGACAGGTTGCCGTCGGGCAGGTGGTGATCAACCGGGTGAAGAACCCGGCGTACCCGGACACCATCTGCAAGGTGGTCTACCAGAACCGGCACAAGCGCAACGCCTGCCAGTTCTCCTTCGCCTGCGACCGAATCCGCGACCGCACGTCGGTCAAGGAATCCTGGGATCTGGCGCAGAAGCTGGCCCGCGAGATGGTGGCCGGAAAACGCTGGCTGAAAACCGTCGGCGCATCGACCCATTATCACGCGACCTACGTGAAGCCGCGCTGGGCGCGCACGATGAAGAAGCTGGGCAAGATCGGCACCCACGTGTTCTACAAGACCTACGGCGGCGGCTGGAGCTGACGCTCCGGCCGGCTCTGACGCAGGCCCAGACCCGAAGCCGGCGGTTGTACCGCCTGCGCGGGCTGTCGCACTCGCTCTTGCGCGACAGTTGAGCCTGCCGCCTCGCGCGCCATGCGCCGGGGCAGGCGATGGCCACGGCCATAAGACCGAAGACCGACGCCGGGCGCGATGAACGCGCCGATGGCCGCGGATTTCGGCGCATGTCTCCGATAAACGCAATTCAGCATGCCCGCGCCGGCCGGTGCCTGACGTCGGGGCCGCCTGTGACTCCCTGTGCACTCCTTGTGCATGCTAACCGTTTGGTCATCGTGTTCCGAGAACCCGCCTTCGTCCGCGTGGCGCCATGTGATACGGGAACTCTCCATCGTTAAAATTGGCAGGCACGATGCTGGAATACAGCTCCCTTATGTTGGCCCTCGCGGTCAGCTGCGGCGCGACGAGCCTCACCATGACGGTGTCGTGGTTCGCGAACCGGCGTGACGCATATCTGCTGGTCTGGGCGATGGCGACGCTTGTGTTCGCCGGCGCCGCCGCGGGCCTGGGGGCCTATGCCTGGGACCAGACGAGCATTTCCAGTGTCCTGCCGGCCACAATGCTCTCCATCGGCATGGCGATCTGCTGGGGTGCGGCCCGCGTGTTCCGCTCCGGCCGGCTGCCGCTCAGAACCATGGTGCTCATCGGTGGCGCGCTCGCGGCGCTGGAGGGCGGGCTGTATCATCTCGGCCTCGACGGCACGATGTACATCGTGGCGAATGTCTCGGCCGCCGTCCTGCTGACGGCCACCGCCTACCAGTATTGGCTGGCGCGCGCCGAGAAGCTCTCCTCGCTGTATTGGCTCGTCGTCATGTACCTGGTCACGGCGTCGTCGTTCGCCGTCTGCGCGGTCATGCTCGCCATCCAGACGCCGCTCTACCTGGCGGGCGCTCCGGCGCAATGGGCCGAGGTGCTCAACGCCCTCACGTCGATCTTCGCGGTCACCGGCGCGGGCGCGCTGTCGCTGGCGCTCAACCACGAACGGCTGGCGCGGGATCATCGCATCGAGTCGCGGACCGATGCGCTGACTGGCCTGCTGAACCGCCGCGCCCTCGACGAGCTCTACGGCCGCGCCCGGTCTCCGCGCCGGACGGCGGTGATCGTCTTCGATCTCGATCACTTCAAGGCGATCAACGATCTGCATGGCCATGCGCTGGGCGACCAGGTGCTGCGCCGCTTCACCGCGATCTGCCAGGACGTGCTGCGCAGCGGCGACGTGGCGGCGCGTATCGGCGGGGAGGAGTTTGCCGTGGTGCTCCCCGGCATCCGCGCGGAGGACGCGTTGCAGGTGGCCGAACGCATTCGCGCCCGCTTCGCCAGCGAATGCCTCAACTGGGAGAGCCGGTCGATCCGTTGCACCGTCAGCGCCGGCGTGCACGGCACGAACGATCGAGAACAGACGCTCGACAGCCTGCTTCAGGCGGCCGACAAGGCGCTCTATCGCGCCAAGAACATGGGCCGCAACCGGGTCTGCCGTCTCGAAGGGCAGGCAGCTTAGAACGCGCGACTGGCGCGCGCGCTGCCGCTCAGCCGATCTCGATGTCCAGTCCGAGATCCAGCGTCGGCGCGGAATGGGTGATCCAGCCCGAGGACACCAGGTCGACCCCGGCTTCCGCGATCGCCTGAACCGTCTCCAGCGTGATGCCGCCGGATGCTTCGGTCAGCGCGCGGCCGGCGACGATGTCCACCGCAGTGCGCAGCGCTTCGGGACCCATGTTGTCGAGCAGCACCACGTCGGGACCGGCGTCCATCGCCTCGCGCAACTGCTCCAGCGTGTCGACCTCCACCTCGATCTTCACCAGATGTCCGGCGAAGGCCTTGGCGGCCTCGATCGCCCGGGCGACGCCGCCGGCGACCGCGATGTGGTTGTCCTTGATCAGCACCGCGTCATCCAGGCCGAAGCGGTGGTTGGCGCCGCCGCCGCAACGCACCGCGTATTTCTCGAAGGCCCGCAGGCCCGGCGTCGTCTTGCGGGTGCACACGATGTGCGCCTTCGTGTGGGCGATGCGTTCGGCGAACAGCGACGTCGCCGTGGCGATCCCCGACAGGTGACCCAGGTAGTTCAGCCCGACGCGTTCCGCCGACAGGATGGAGCGCGCAGGCCCCGAGAGCCGCGCGACGCGCGCGCCTGGCTCAAGCGCGTCGCCGTCGGCCGCGAGCCGTTCGACGCGGATGGCCGGATCGGTGAGACGGCAGGCGCTTTCCACGAAATCCAGGCCGGAAAGGCGGCCCGGCTTGCGCGCGGCGATGACGGCGGAGGCGCGCGCATCGGCGGGGATGGTGGCCTGGGTGGTGATGTCGCCGGCACGCCCCCAGTCTTCCAGCAGCGCGGCCTTCACGGCGTCATCGACCATCAGGCGGGCCAGGTCGGGTATGGGTCGGCTCATCGCACCGGTGTCCTTTTGTCGGAAGCGGTTTCAAGGGCGGCACGGGCGTCGGCTTCCGCCTCGTCCAGCGTCATGAAGCTGCGACGGGCGCGTGCCGGATCCTCGTCGGGGTGGTCGGAGCGGAAGTGCGCGCCCCGGCTTTCCTTGCGGCGCAGCGCGGCCGAGGTGACGATTTTTGCCGCGGCGATCATGTTGGCCAGGGCCGGATTGCGGTTTTCGGCGCCGAGCGTCTGCAGCGTTGCCAGCGCACCGGTCAGATCGTCTTCGTTGCGCACCACGCCGACATGGTCGGAGAGTGTCCGGCGCAGGGTCGCCAGCGCGGTCGCATCGGGCTCGGAGTGGCCGGCGTCTCCGGTTTCCTCCAGCGGCGCCCATGCGGCGGTCTTGGGCGTGGGCATCAGGCCCTGGATGTCCTCCGCGATGCGGGCGGAGAAGACGATGGCCTCCAGCAGCGAGTTCGATGCCAGCCGGTTGGCGCCATGCGCGCCGGTGGAGGCGACCTCGCCGGCCGCCCACAGCCCGTCAAGGCTGGTGCGTCCCTGCGCGTCGGTCATCACGCCGCCCATGTGATAGTGCTCGGCGGGGCAGATGGGGATCAGATCGCGCGCCGGATCGAGGCCCGCGGCACGGCAGGTGGCGTAGACGGTCGGGAACCGCTCGGCGAAGGAGGCGCCGATTGCCTGGCGGGCATCGAGGAAGGCGCCGCGTCCCTCAAGCACCTCCTGGTGGATGGCGCGGGCCACGATATCGCGCGGCGCCAGTTCCTTGAGCGGGTGGATCTTTTCCATGAACCGCTCACCGGCGCGGTTGAGCAGCCACGAGCCTTCGCCGCGCAGCGCTTCCGTGGCCAGCGGCGCGGGGTCGCGGCCGATGTCGATGGCGGTGGGGTGGAACTGCACGAATTCCGGATCGGCGACGAGCGCGCCGGCGCGCGCGGCCATCGCCAAGCCCTGACCCATCGCCTCCGGCGGATTGGTGGTGAT
>JBFHII010000243.1:0-5223 GCA_041596535.1 Breoghania sp.
AACCTACACCGAATGTCTCAACTAGATCAGCGCGGAACTGCCATTTGTGCAGATGACATCGAACGACTTTTCCCCGCTCAACTCCGCCTTTGCTTCCAGTGCCCCATAAATCTCCTCCAAGTTAAGAGCCCCCCTACTCCGCGGCGACCGCCTCTTCGCGCCATTCGTCCAGCGCCTGGCGGAGAATCGTCACCGAGGACCACAGGAACAGACCGGCCATGCCCAGGGCGACGAGAATGTCCGGCCAGCCGCTCTGGCTCGCCCAGACGCCGCTGGCGGCCAGCATGACGACGACATTGCCAATGGCGTCGTTGCGCGAGCACAGCCACACGGAGCGCACGTTGGCGTCGCCGTTGCGGTAGGCCATCAGCAGGCCGACGCTGGCGAGATTGGCGAGCAGCGCGGCGAAGCCCACCGCTCCCATCACGGCGGCTTGCGGCACGCCGGGGCCGAGCACCTGCCACACGGTGGAGCCGAACACCCACAACGCCATGACGCCGAGGCTGATGCCCTTGACGATCGCCGCCATGCTGCGCACGCGCACGCTGCGGCCCAGCACCCACAGGCTGATGCCGTAGGTCAGCGTGTCGCCGAAAAAGTCCAGCGCATCCGCCTGCAGCGCCTGCGAGCCCGCCGCGACGCCGGCCGTCATCTCGACGAAAAACATCACCGCGTTGATGGTGATCACCGCCCACAGCACCTGCCTGTAGCGGCGCGACAGCCCCTCGAAACGCACCTCGTTGCCGCAGCAGCCAGCCATGTCGTGTCTCCGCACCCTTGCCATGATCGATCGGATCACCAAGATACAAGCTACAGCCACTGTAGCTTCAAGAGGTTTCTTCGGCATGCCGGAAGCGCAACCCAAGGCCTATTCCATCGGCGATCTGGCGCGCGCCACCGGCACGCGCGTGAACACCATCCGCTTCTACGAGCAGCGCGGGCTGCTGCCGGAACCGCCGCGCTCGTCGGGCGGCCAGCGACGCTACGACCGCACGCATCTCGACCGCCTCGCCTTCATCCGGCACGGCCGGGCGCTGGGGTTCTCGCTCGACGCCATCGCCGAGCTTCTGGCGCTCAGCGATGATCCCGACGCGCCCTGCGCCGAGGTCGACAGCATCGCGCGCAATCATCTGGTGGCGGTGGAAAGGCGCATCACCCAGTTGCAGGCGCTGCATGGCGAACTCACCCGCATGGTCCGGGCGTGCGCCGGCGGCAGCATCGGCGACTGCCGCATCATCGAGGCGCTGTCGGACTGACGTGCCGGCAAGGCGCATTTCGCGCCGCCGGGACTGGAAATGCCGTGCCCCAGGGCCTATTGTCCGGCTGAACCGGCCCGCCCGATATTCCTGCCAGATGCTCCTACCAGGCCTTGCCGGGACTCCGGACCGCACGCGGTCCGGCCGCTCGAACGAAAACCAGACCAAGAAGCAACGCGCATGAACCGCTATGAAGCTCCCCAGTCGGGCGGCGAGGCCCGCATCCGCTATCTCGACGGCGATTTCTCCGTGCTGTCGCCGGGCACCTTCGTGCGCTGCGCGGTCACCGGCCAGCCGATCCCGCTCGACGAGCTGAAATACTGGAGCGTCGAGCGCCAGGAAGCCTACGTCGATGCCGCCGCCGCCACCAAGCGGCACGAGGACGTCAACGGCTGAGACGCGCGGCTGATGCCGCGGGCCTGAAATCGGGAAAGCAGAGCGCCCTTCGGGCGAGTCCCTCCTGGATTCCAGTTCACGCGACGCGGCTTGCGCCGCGCGCTGCCTGGAATGACGTGGACAGTTGAAGCTTCAAACAAACTGCGCGCACTGCCAATCGGCGTGATCCCGCACTGCAGCCGCTGTCGCGCTTCAACCCTCAACGTCATTCCGGACCGAGCGCGCGACGCGCGTCGAAAGATCCGGAAGCCAGGAGGGACTCGCCCGAAGGGCACCAGTCTCTTCCGTACAGACATCCGGGAAAAGCGCAGGCAGGCACCGCCGCCCTGCAGCCACGATGACGGCCCCGCCCGCCTAGCGGAAGGCGTGCGTGCGGATGGCCTGGATCGCGAGGCCGACCAGGCGCTGTTCGTCGCGCGGCACCATGTCGACGCCGAGCACCCGCGCCGATCCCGCCAGCCAGCGCAGCAGCTCGTGCTTTTCGGCATAGGTCAGGATGTCCTTGGCGTCCTCGGCGGTGAACGGATAATGGTCGGGATAGCTGCGGGTCTGCACGATCTCGGCGCCGACCTCGCGCAGCGTCGTGAAGAATTTTTCCGGCCGGCCGATGCCGGCGAAGGCCAGCACCCGGCTGCCCTCGATCTCCGGGTTGGCCCGCGGCGTCAGGTCGCCGCGCAGGATCGGCATGGCCCGGCGCGCCGCGCGGCGCACCATGGCCTCGCCGGGCTTGCCCTCGCCGATCACCAAAAGCGCGTCGGCGCGGCTCATCTGCGCGTTCAGCGGCGCGCGCAGCGGACCGGAGGGAATCACCATGCCGTTGCCGATGCCGGTGGCGCCGTCCACGACGATGATCGACAGGTCCTTGGCCAGCGTCGGGTTCTGGAAGCCGTCGTCCATCAGGATCACGTCGGCGTCCTGCTCGGCGGCGAAGGCGGCGCCCGCGGCCCGGTCGGCGGAGACGATCGTCGGCGCGGCCTCGGCCAGCAGCAGCGCCTCGTCGCCCACCTCGGCCGCCGTGTGCGCATCCGGGTCCACCAGCAGCGGGCCGCTCTCGGTGCCGCCATAGCCGCGCGTCAGGATCACCGGGCGGTGCCCCTCCTGCCACAGCAGCCGCGCCAGCGCGATCACCGTCGGCGTCTTGCCCGCGCCGCCGGCCACCACGTTGCCGATGCAGATGACCGGCAGCCGGCTGCGCGCCGGCGCCCCCCGGCGCATGCGGCGCCGCGCGATGGCGCCATTACGCCAGCTGCCCGGCGCCTGCTGCAGCGCCCGCGGCCCGGGCCAGGAGGCCCACCAGAATTTCGGCGCCCGTCTCATGTCCGGTCTCCGGCCCGGTCTTTGCCCCGTGACCCGGCATTGGTCGCCGGAGTGCCGTTTCCGGGCGCCGTGGGCGCGAAGATTGGATCCAGCGCCGCGATCACCCGCGTCAGCGCGCCCTGCCCGTCGGCCACCGCGCCGCGCGCCGCCGCCGCCATGGTGGCGCGCGCCTGCGGATCGCCGATCAGCTGCGTCAGCGTCCGGCCCAGCTCCTCTTCGGAACCGGCCACATGGGCGCCGCCGGCGGCCGAGAGAAGCTCGTAGATCTTGATTGAGTTGCGGGTGCTGGGGCCGCAGACGATGGCGCAGCCCAGTTGCGCCGGCTCGATCGGGTTGTGGCCGCCCTTGGGCACCAGCGAGCCGCCGACGAAGGCCACCTGGGCCAGCCGGTAGAACAGCCCCATCTCGCCCATCGTGTCGGCCACATAGACGGCGGTGGCCTTGCGGATGGCATGACCGAGCGAGCGCTGCGACACGTCGTGGCCGGCCTGCGCGAAGATATCGGCCACCGCGCGGCCGCGGTGCGGATGCCGCGGCGCGCAGACCAGCAGCAGATCGGGAAATGTCTCGCGCAGCATCGCGTGCAGGCGGGCGATGATCTCCTCCTCGCCCTCATGGGTGCTGGCGGCGAACCACACCGGCCGCTCGCCGATCACCGCGCCGAGGCCCGAGAGCTGCCCGGCGTCGACGCTCAGCATCGGCACGTCGAACTTGAGATTGCCCGCCACCCGCACATCCGCGACGCCGAGGCGCTGGAAGCGTTCCGCGTCGCCGCCCGACTGGGCCAGGCACAGGTCCAGCGCGCCGAACACGCAGGCCGCGGCGGAACCCAGCCGCCGCCAGCCATGAAAGGAGCTTTCCGACATGCGGCCATTGACGATCACCGTGGGAATGCCGCGGCGGCTCAGGCGGCTCAGCGTCGCCGGCCAGATCTCGGATTCCACCGCGATCGCCGCCGTCGGACGCCAGTGATCGAGAAACCGGTCGATCGCCGGCATCACGTCGAAGGGGAAATACTGGTGAATCGCGCCGCGCGGCAGCCGCTCCGCCGCCACATTGGCCGAGGTGACGGTGCCGGTGGTCAGCAGCACCGTCATGCCGCGTCCCGCGATCCATTCGATCAGCGGCAGCACCGCGTTGGTCTCGCCGACGCTCGCCGCGTGCACCCACACCAGCGGACCCTCGGGCCGCCTGTGCGCCGTGCGGCCGAAGCGCTCGTCGCGGCGCGCCAGCTCTTCCTTGCCGCGGCGCACGCGCCAGGCGTAGATGCCGGCGAGCAGCGGCAGCGCCAGCCGGCCGCCCCAGCCATAGGCTGTCAGCAGCGCGCCGCCGGAGGCCGGCTTGCCGGTTCCGTTGCCGGCCGGTCCGGCCCCCTCCGGCCGGTTTGCGTTCGCATCCGTCATGCCCACTTCGGCCACGCCCATTTCCGGCCACCTTCGCCTCCGGACATGGCGTAGGCCCGTTCGGTCGCCCGATCAAGCCCCGCCTCCACCGCGAGACGCGCGTCTTCCAGCGCGGCCTCGTCGGCATCCGCCGCCACGCGGATCGGTTCGCCGATGGCCAGGCCCACCGTGGAGAATGGCAGATTGATGCTGGCCCTGTCCCAGCTGTCGAGATCGACATGCAGGCTGGAGGCGATCGCCACGGGCACGATCGGGCATTGCGAATGCTTCGCCAGCTGCACGATGCCGGTTCCCGCGACCCGCGCCGGCCCCTTGGGCACATCGGCGGTCAGTCCGACGGAGGCGCCCTCGCGCAACACCTTCAGGCATTCGAGAAATCCGCGCATGCCGCCGCGCTTGCGCGTCTGGCGGGCGTTGCGGCCGCCCGAGGCGCGAATCAGCCCCATGCCCAGCCGCCGCGCCGCGATCGCGTTGATCTCGCCGTCGGCCGAGCGCGAAATCATCACCCGCATGTCCCATTCGCGCAGCCGGCCCAGCGGCACCATGAAGTGCTGGCCGTGCCACATGGCGATGATCACCGGCAGCTCATCGCCCAGCCGTTCGTAGAGGTCGGGCGGATCGATCACCAGGCGCGAGGTGTTGCGCACCAGCAGCAGATAATAGGCAAGCAGCGTTCCGACAGCCTTGAGAACGAGCGGATGCCGCCCGACGTTCTTCAGCATGCCGCCTTCCCAATCGGCGCGTCCCCTTTCGGCGCCGTCCCTTTCGGCGCGCTCTCTGCCGGCACGCTCTCCACCGGCTCCGGCTCGAGCACGCCGCTTTCGGTAAACTGCGCCGCGTGCAGGGCGGCG
>JBFHII010000244.1:0-5218 GCA_041596535.1 Breoghania sp.
GAAGATCGACGAATAGGTGCCGACCACGACGCCCCAGATCATGGCGAAGGTGAACGACTGGATCACCTCGCCGCCGAAGATATACAGCGCGAGCAGCGCGATCAGGGTCGTCACCGAGGTCATCGTCGTGCGCGACAAGGTCTCGTTGATCGACAGATCGAGCAGTTCGGGCAGCGCCATCTTCTTGTATTTGCGCAGGTTCTCGCGAATCCGGTCGTAGACCACCACGGTATCGTTGAGCGAATAGCCCACGATGGTCAGGATCGCCGCAATGCTGGACAGGCCGAAGTCCAGTTGCAGCAGCGAGAACATGCCGATGGTCAGGATCACGTCGTGCACCGTGGCGACAACGGCGCCGACGGCGAATTGCCATTCGAACCGGAACCAGATGTAGACCAGAACGGCCAGCAGCGAGGCGAGAACGGCGATGGTGCCGGCCTGGGCCAGCTCGCCGGAAACGCGCGGACCGACCGCCTCGATGCGGCGGAAATTCACCTCGTCGCCAAACTCGTCACGCACCAGCACAACGGCGTTCTGCTGTGCTTCCTCGCCCCCCACCTGGCGTTCGATGCGGATCAGGACGTCATCGGGCGCGCCGAATTCCTGCACCTGCACATCGCCAAGATTGAGATCCTTCAGCCGCGTCCGGATCGCGCCGATGTCGGCGGGCCCCTCGGTGGTCTGGATCTCGATGATGATGCCGCCACGGAAATCGATGCCGTAGTTCATGCCGACGGCGAAGAACATGACGATGGAGCCAATGATGGCGATCACGGTCAGCGGAAACGTGAACCGCCGGCTTTTCATGAAACCGAAGCGGGTCACTTCGGGCACGAGTCTCATCAGACGCATATCAAGACCCTTCCGCGGTCAGATCGGCACGCGCGTGGGGCGGCGCATCTGCACCCACATCGCGATGAGGAAACGGGAGAACGTGAAGGCCGAGAAGACGGTCGTCACGATGCCAATGGCCAGCGTCACGGCGAAGCCGCGAATCGGGCCGGAGCCGAGATAGAACAGGATCACCGCCGCGATCAGCGTGGTGATGTTGGCGTCAAGGATGGTCCCCAGCGCCCGCTTGTAACCCGCGTCTATGGCTCCGATGGCCGACCGGCCCAGCCTCGCTTCCTCACGAATACGTTCGAAAATCAGCACGTTGGCGTCGACCGCCATGCCCACGGTCAGGACGATGCCGGCAATGCCGGGAAGCGTCAGCGTGGCCCCCAGCGTGCTTAGCGCGCCGAAGATCAGCGCCATGTTGACGAACAGCGCCATGTTGGCGAAGACGCCGAACAGTCCGTAGGCGGCGAGCATGAAGACCACCACGCCGAGCGTGCCCAGCAGGGACGCGATCTTGCCCGCCTCGATGGAATCGGCACCCAGGCCGGGGCCGACGGTGCGCTCTTCGAGGATCGTCAGCCGCGCGGGCAAGGCGCCGGCGCGCAGCAGGATCGCCAGGTCGTTGGCGCCCTCGACGGTGAAGTTGCCCGAGATCTGGCCCGAGCCGCCGAGGATCGGCTCCCGGATCACCGGCGCGGAGACGACCTCATTGTCGAGAACGATGGCAAAGGCGCGGTTGACGTTCTGCTGCGTCACGAGGCCGAACTTGCGGGCGCCCGACGTGTTGAAGCGGAAGGAGACGACGGGCTCGTTGGAACGCTGGTCAAACGTCGCCTGGGCGTCGACGAGATCCTCGCCGGTGAGGAGCGCGTTCTCCTCCACGATATAGAGCTGCGGCGGATCGTCGACCGACGGCAGCAGCAGCGTGCCGACCGGCGGGCGCGACTGCGCGGCCTGTTCCGGCGCCATGGTGCTGTCGACCATGTGGAAGGTCATCTGGGCGGTCTGGCCGATCAGCACCTTCAGGCGCTCGGGATCGGACAGGCCAGGCGCCTCGACGAGAATCCGGTCCTCGCCCTGACGCTGGATGGAGGGATCGGTGGTGCCCATCTCGTCGATACGGCGGCGGATGACCTCGATCGACTGCTCGACGACCGAACGGATGCGCTGCGACAGGCCTTCGTCGGTGAAGGTGAAGCGGGCGACGCCATCGTCGGAGATGTTCAGCTCGAATTCATTGACCACGGTCCCGCTGAACACAGACGAGACCAGCGGGTTGACCAGTTCGCTCAGCCGTTCGCGTGCATCGTCGATGCGGGCGGTGTCACGCAGACGCAACTGCACCGCCTCGTTGCCCTGCACGGCAAGCCCGGTGTAGCCGATGCGCGGTTCCTCACGGCGCAGGGCGTCGCGGACCTCGCCGACGAGCGTGCGCAGGCGCTTGGTCGTGTAGTCCTTGCGGTCGACCTCATAGAGCAGGTAGACGCCACCCTGAAGATCCAGCCCCAGAACGACCTGCTTGCCCGGAACCCAGTCCGGCCAGCGGGCGACATTCTCCGCGGCGAAGAAGTTGGGCAGCGAGGTCAGCAACCCGGCCAGGACGATCAGAACAATCACGCCGATTTTCCAACGTGCGAAATACAGCATATCGCGGCGTCCATTCCTTCTGGATCACGATCGGGCGGGCCTGGGCCATGCGCCGCAATGCGATCGATTCGTGTCATTCGGCCCGGAATGCGGGCGAACCAGGGGTCCGCTGCGCGTTCATCCCCGCCGGTATCCGGCCCGCCGCATCAGGCGGGCGCGGCCCGCAGGCGCCCGGCCCTGTGTGCGGGCCGTCTCGCGAGCGGAATGCGTCACATGGGGTGCGGCATGACAACCGTCAATGTGCCGCAACCCGGTGCCGCAGACGCTGGTGCCCCGCAACTGTGGCGTCACTGGGGTCAGTCAGCACAAGGCGTCAGGCGGCAGGCTCGCCCTTGGCGCGCACTTCCTGGACCATGGCGCGCATCACGCGAACCTTGATGCCCTCGGCCACTTCGACCTGGATCTCGGCGTCGTCGACAACCTTCGAGACCTTGCCGATCAGGCCGCCGGCCGTGACAACGGTATCGCCGCGACGCAGGCCCGCGACCATTTCCTGGTGCTGCTTCACGCGCTGACGCTGCGGGCGAATGATCAGGAAGTACATGATCACGAAGATCAGAACGAACGGCAGGATCGACATCAGAAAATCACCGCCGACCGGAACTCCGCCCTGCGCGAAGGCTGGGGTCACGAACATAGAGCTCTCCAAGAATTTGCTGTCGGGATCGCCTCGCACGCGCACCACGCACACACGGGCTTCCACTTCATTTTTAGCCGCGCGGACTATAACCGCGTGCCCACGCTTTGCAAGCGATGGCGTGCCTTCCGGTTGCCACGGAAAGCGGTCTTTTTATTCGAGCGCCGCCCGTGCTACAGGCTACGGGCTCCGGACGGCCCGCGCTGGCCGTGGATTCGGCCCCTGTGCCACGGTCCATGTCCTTGAGGGCACCCGCGAGGCTCCACTCCATCCGTCTCCGACGGAGCACGTTCAACCACCCGCCGAGCAAGCGCCATGACCGCATCTCCCGACTTCGACAAGCTGACCCAACGTCTCGACACGCTGATCGCGCTGATCGAACGCGCCGTGCCCGCCGTGCCCCCGGCTCCCGACTTCGATGCGGCCGATGCCTTCGTCTGGGCCCCCGCCACGCAGACGCTGGATCCGGTGCCGAGCGTCAACCGCGTCGCCATGGTGCTGCTGCAGGCCGTGGATCGCATGCGCGACATGCTGGTGTCCAACACCGAGCGCTTCGCGCACGGACTGCCGGCCAACAACGTGCTGCTGTGGGGCGCGCGTGGCATGGGCAAGTCCTCGCTGGTGAAGGCAAGCCACGCGCTGGTCAATGAACACCTGGCCAAGGAGGGCAAGCAGCCGCTCAAGCTCATCGAGATCCACCGCGAGGACATCGAGAGCCTGCCGGTGCTGATGAAGCTGCTGCGCGGGACGGCCACTCAATTCATTGTGTTCTGCGACGACCTGTCATTTGACGGCGATGATGCGTCGTACAAGTCGCTGAAGGCGGTGCTGGATGGCGGTGTGGAAGGACGGCCGGACAACGTGCTGTTCTACGCCACCTCCAACCGCCGCCACCTGCTGCCGCGCGACATGATGGAAAACGAACGCTCCACGGCCATCAACCCGAGCGAGGCAACCGAGGAAAAGGTGTCGCTTTCCGACCGATTCGGCCTGTGGATCGGCTTTCACAAGTGCAGCCAGGACGACTATCTGGCGATGGTCCGGGGCTACTGCGAGCACTTCAAGCTCGACATCTCCGAAGAGGAAATGCGCCGGGACGCGCTGGAATGGTCGACCACCCGCGGCGCCCGCTCAGGCCGTGTCGCCTGGCAGTACATCCAGGACCTGGCCGGACGGCTCGGCGTGCCGCTGACGGACTAGGACGCTGGGGTCGCGAATCTAGCAGCCCGTGCGACCCGGCGGCCGCCTTCAGCACGTGCGGCCTATGATTGCCGGGTCCCGGGTCTGCAGCACATCACTGCGCGCGGCACCGCGCCCGCGATGACAAACGGGTTATCAGGCGCACAGCACGGGTGACGGCATCGTGACACCGGATGAATGCGCGCCCTGATCCCGAACGCAAAACCCCGCGCCCTTGCGAGCGCGGGGTTTCTGATTCCATATTCAAGACGGGCCGAAGCGTCAGACCTTCGAGAGATACTGCAGCGGATCGACGGGCTTGTTGCCGCGGCGCAGCTCGAAGTGCAGCTGCGGCTGGGTGACGGAACCGGTGGAGCCGGCGGCGGCGACCACGTCGCCCCGGCGCACGGTGTCGCCGCGCCGGACCTTCAGCTCGCTGTTGTGGGCATAGGCGGAAACCCAGCCATCCTCGTGCCGGATCAGCACCAGGTTGCCGTAGCCCTTCAGTTCGTTGCCCGCGTAGATCACGGTGCCGCTTTCCACGGCGCGGATCTGCGTGCCTTCCGGTACGGCCAGATTGATGCCGTCGTTGCGCGCGCCGCCGGCCTTGCGGCCGAAGCTGGAGATCACGCGGCCGCGCGCCGGCCAGCGGAAGCGGGTCGTGGTACCGTCGGCCACGGACCCCGTGGTCTCGGGATCCGGCTGCGGAGCGATGCTGGCGATCTGGTTGCCGGTATCGGCAACCGGCGCGGCACGCTCGGGCGCCTGCGCCGACTGCTCCGGCTGGGTCGACTGGGGACGCAGTTTCGGCGTGATCGCGATGGGCGCCGTGGGCGCCGGCTCGGCAACACGCGCGGTGCTGGCATAGGAATTGGCCACCGCCGGCTTGCGGCGCGGCTCTTCCGACGGAACCTC
>JBFHII010000245.1:0-5216 GCA_041596535.1 Breoghania sp.
CGGGCCGAGGACACGAGCACGATCTTGCCGCCCGCACCTTGCGCCTTCATCTGCTTGGTCGCGGCGCGCGCCATCAGCCAGCTCTGCGTGACATTGGCGTCAATGACCGCTTCGAAGGTTTCGGGCTCCATCTCGTCGATCATGGCGACCTTGTTCATGCCGGACGCCACCACCAGGATGTCGAGAACACCGAAGTTCTCGACCGCCGCCGCAACCATCTTCGCGCAGGCATCCGCGTCGCTCGGCCGGTCGTTCACCGTCGCCACTTCGGCGCCGATGCCGCGTGCTTCCTCGGCAATCTCGGACAGCGCCTCGGCATTGCCGGCGACCAGCACCAGCTTGCAGCCGGCCCCTGCCAGCACGCGCGCGGCCACCATGCCGAAGGCGCCCGACGCACCGGTGATCAACGCCACCTTGCCCTTCAAGTCGAACATCGAAAGCGGATTCGTCAGTTCGGCCATACATTCATCCTCCCGGCGGATACGGAATGACCACGAGCATCTTGCAGACGTGGTTCGACTTGTTTTCGATGCGGCGCACCTGGCCTGGCGGAACAGTGCAACTGTCCATCGCCCGCAGGACCTCGGTCTTTCCGTCCCATTCGACGGTCATTTCGCCCTCGAGGACGACGTAGACCTTCTCGAATGGTGTGGAATCCGGGCCTGCGCCGCCGCCCGGCAGGAACTGGCTGTAACCGACCCACTGATTGGTCGGTCCTCCATCCTCGAACCCCTGCAGCCTCAGGCCGGAGCACCCCCAATGCTTGGGGGCCTCGTAGGGCACGGCATCTTGAAATCGTTTGATCAGCATCGCGTCGCCCTCCCCTGCGGACGCTAGCGGGCGGAGGTGTCCCTCCGCCCGTCAACAATCAGAAATTTTCGCCGGGCTCGATCCGGTACTTCTGACCCTTGTCCATCATCGCCACCAGGCGGATGATGCAGCCGTCGCCACGGTCCCAGTTCCACGGGAAGAAGGCGAAGGTGCAGCGTTTGCCGGTGACGGCGTCAAGGTCGCCGCCGACGTTCTCGATGCCCAGGATGCCGTTCGAGAACAGCTTGTTGTGCACCGGCTCCCATTCCGGGAAGTCGTCCTTCCAGTCGCGGCCGCCGGACCATTCGAGATACTCTTTCTCGAGATGCGGCATGATCGGGCCGTTGCGCTGCGGACCGATGGCGGTCGCCAGCGGGTGATCGTTGGCCTGGGTGTCGTGACCGACAACCTTGATGCCCTTCTCGACCATCCAGTCGGCAGCCGACGGAACAAGACCGGGACAATAAGCGAAATAGTCGCCGTCCTCGTACTGCTTGTGCCAGCCGGTGTTGATGATCAGCACGTCGTTCTTGCGGATGGCATGGCCGCAGGCCTTCTCCAGATCGTCGGCGGTGATCTGTTCCCACTTCTTCTTCGGGATCGAAACCACGAGACCCGAGCCGAAGAAGTGCGGCAGCGGCACCTCGTCGATGAACGGCGTGCCCTGCACGACATGCGCCGGCGCATCGATGTGGGTGGTGACGTGCATGGTGGTGGTGATCGTCTGGCTCAGCACGCCGGACTTGGCCATGTAGTGCTTGCGCTCGATCGCCACGTCCTTGAAGTACGGCCAGTTGGGGCACTGAAATCCGTACCTGTGGCTGAGGTTGTAGAACTCCAGCCCCATGTCGTTGTCGGTGTTGCCCTGAAATTCGATGCCGCGAACATTGACCATTTTGAAATGTCCTCCCACCGCGCCGGGCGGCCCCAACGCGTCTTGGATGTCTTGATGCCGGGACGAACGTGTCCTCCCAACGTTCGCCAAGACGATACATACGAACCACATCGCGGTCAATTCTAATTGTCAAAAGCCCATTTTGTATCGTATCGTGATACAAACTTGTCCCGCAGCTTCAGATTCGCTGCGGTGGGAGGGGCGAAACAATTGACAGATACGGACAAGGAAGGCCCGCGGGGCGGAATCCAGGTCATTGAACGCGCGGCGAAGATCCTGCGAACGCTGAAACAGGAGCGGACGGGGATGAGCCTGGGACAGATCGCTGCGGCCGTCGAGCTGCCGCGTTCAACCGTGCAGCGCATCGTCGCCGCCCTGTTGGCGGAACGCTTCGTCGTGACCGGCCCCAGGGGCCGTCGCATCTGGCTCGGCCCGGAAATCGCCGAACTCGCCGAGCAGAGCCGCCGCGACGTGGTGGAGACCTGCCGGCTCGTGCTGACGGAGCTTTCGCAGGAGACGGGGGAAACGGCCGATCTCGCGGTGATGCGGGGCGACGCGATGATCTTCCTCGATCAGGTTCCCGGCGTTCACCGCCTGCGCACTGTATCTTCGATCGGCGATGCGTTTCCCCTGACGACCACGGCAAACGGCCTCGCCTGCCTGGCGCTGCTGGACCTGGACGAGGCCTTGCAGCGCGCGAAGGAGGAACGCGCGCGACGCGGCATCGCTTTCGACGAATCGGCGTTCGCGGCAAGGCTCTCCGCAATCAGGGACTCGGAACTCGCCTATGACCGCGACGAGCACACCGAGGGCATCTCGGCCATCGGCATCGCATTCCGCCACTGGTCGGGAAAGCTCTACTCAATCTCCGTGCCGATACCGTCCTCGCGGTTTCCCGAGGTCAGCGGGACCGTCGAGACGGCCCTGCGGAAAGCCAAGGCGCACGCGGAAACGCTCATGACAAGCGGCTGATCGCGCAGCCATTCCGGTTGCCGGAGCGGCGCTGCGAACCCGAACGCAAGCTACCGGAATTGGGCGCGCGTCTCCGCATCGCTCCAGAGCCCGGCACCGAGGTTCCGCGCCCGGGTCTGCGCATCCCTGAGGAAGGGCGCCACCGGCTCCAAAGCGCGGGCAAACCCGAGCGTCACCAGCTCTTCAGCCAGGGATTCCTGTCCGAGCACGCAGGCGACGGGGACCGGCCGCTGCACGCGCGCATCAATGGCGCGGCAGTGGATCAGCTTCCCGGAAATCATCGAGCGCAGCGCCATGCGGGCCCGCAGGCCGCAGGCCCAACGGCGGCCATTGGCCTCGCGACAGATCATGCGGGCCGGCACGGGCGACACATTGGTCAACCGGTAGGCCGTGCCGTCGTGCACAAACGTCGTGCTGTCCGTGACACGGACGGTCCTGGGCACGCGCAGCGAGAGCGGATACAGGTCAAAGGTTCTGCGCGCCGGCGCCCGCGGCAAGGCCTGCGTCTCAGGATCCACCCGCACCGGCTTCGTCGTCCACAGCAGCTTTGTGTCGGGATCCGTTTCGCCCCGTGATGCCGCCGATTGGGCGTGACTCGCGGTGGACGCCGCAAGCAGCGCCGCGCAGACAACCATCAGTCCCGTCATCACCGGAAGCGGCATTGATCAATCCCGGGGTGGCACACGTGTTGTCGATCCAGTCATGGTCGCCCCAGTCAATGGCGCGCACACCGCTGCGTCAAGCACGGCGTCACGGCCCGGGCGGCGGGTCACTCCGCGCCGGCCCGGCCGGTCGCAAGCGCATCGAGCTTGTTCAGCAGCACATTGTTGCGCTGGAACGTGCTGCGCCCCATAACCTGCCAGCCCCCCTTCCACGCGCCCTTTTCCTGATGACGCGCTTCCGCCAAGGCATCGCTCAGGCGCGGCCAGCCAAATGCGTCCGGCTTGGCAAAGCCCTCACGCACCTGGAACGCCGCGACATCGGTCTCTCCACTGAAGCACTGGTAACGGATGTCGTCGTGGCGATAGAAAATCGGCCGGCACCGCATCACCTGGTTCGCAATCAGCGTCTGCATGGACGCGCGCGCCATGAGGCCGCACGGATTCTTTGCCAGGAATTCATTCATGCAGACGTCATCCGACGCGATCCCGTCGACAAATGCCAGCCGCACCCGAGTCCCGCCCCGCGCAAACGTGTCCGCACTGGAAACCACATAGGGAGGCTCGAAGACCCGGGCGCTCGCCAGCGGGGAATATGGCGCGCGGGGGGGCGAGAACACAGCCGCCGGCGGCAGCGCGTCACGCACAGTGACGGAATCCGCCAGGGCCGGCTCCTCCGGAGTCACTTCCGCCGTCGGGCTTGCGTGCCGCGGCAGCCACTCCCCGAGCCGCGCGATGCCGTGCAGGATCTGGTCGCTGTAGAAAAACGAGACCACGTTGAACGCGACGACGAGCACGACAAGGCCCGCATAGACCCGTGTCGCACGCGTTCCCAGACGGCTGCGGAGCGGTGCCGCCGCGGCGGCCCCGGCCGTCATGGCGCGCCGAACCGCTGATCGGGCTTTTTCAGCCACCGGGAACGCGGCCGGGGCCATCGCGAGTCACTCCTGCGTGCAAAGAGAGAGCGGCATGCCGTCGGCTCTCATGTCATCGACTTTACGGAAGAGGCATACCGGCTTCCATGACCCGATTTCCGCGCCGTGGCGACGGATGGTCCGCGCGCGAACAGGCCCTGCGCGCCTGACCGGGAGGCCTCTGTCTTCGCACATATGAGGCGTCCCGCAAAGAGCGCCAAGGCCCGGACAATTCTTCAGCGTGGATGGACGATCGGTTGCCGGCCTTTCACACGCCGGCCCGGATCATTCCGCTCACTCCGCGCGCGATGCCGCCGCGCGGGTACCTGCGAGGGCGCCGAAGGCGATCGCCGTCAGCAGGCCGTTGCCCGACAGATAGCCGGAGACATCGGGGCCGGAAACGCCGCAGGCCGCCCCGCCGCCCGCATAGAGGTTCGGAAACGGTTGTCCCGACGAATCCAGCACCCGCGCGTCCGCATCGATCATCAGCCCGCCCTGGGTATGAAACAGCGCGCCAGTGACCTTCACCGCGCAATAGGGTGCGGCGAGCGCCGGCTTGGTGGTGAAATCGCGGCCAAACGGGTCTTTGGCGCCGCCGGCCTGGAAGGCGGCCACCTCCGCCAGAGTCCGCGCCAGCGGTTCCTGCGGAAGCCTGGCCGCGCGCGCCAGCTCATCCACGTCGGCGGCGTGCCGGACCGCTCCGGCGGCCATCGCCTGACGGTAGTCGGGAAAGCCCTGGGCAAACGCGTGCAGCCGCGCGTCGTAAATGTTCCAGGCGATTCCACCGGGTTGCGCCAGTACGTTGACGGCCTGCTCGGAATAGCCGCCATGCTCGTTGGAGAAACGCACGCCGTCCGTGTTGACCTGGATGCCGCCTTCCATCATCAGCGCCCAGGAAATCAGGATGCCATGCGGATGCGCCAGCGAGCCGTGGCCCTGATAACCCGACAGATGTTCGATGCGTGC
>JBFHII010000246.1:0-5210 GCA_041596535.1 Breoghania sp.
ATCGACGGGATCGCCTCGAGGGCAGCGTCATGGTCACGCGCGGTCAAGATACGGCTCCCACAAATCAAGCCGCAGGCTCAGGCCTGGATCGCTGTCCGGGCCCCAGATGTCGGTGCCCTTGAAGGCGACCGAATAGAGCCACTGCGGATTTTCTCCCAGCCCGTGCGCGTTGCTGTCGGGGAACACATGCGCGCCGTGTACCCGCTCTATGATGCCGGGGGCGCCGCGCGCGTATCGTGGCAGGCGGGTGTGACCGAGCGGATGCATGATCCTGGTCCGGATCGCATCGCCGGGAGCAAACAGCGGCTCGCTTTCCACCGGCCGGTCCGAGGGGCCTCCAGAGGCGAGCATGGGCGCGACTTCCTCACCCTTGAGGACACGCTGCAGCGGGCGCGCCGGTGTCAGGGCGGCGCCCGCTTCGATTTCCGCGGGACTTACCAGATCGCGTTCGGCCAGGAGGGTCTCCATGCCGGCAAGCCAGATTTCATAATAGCTCTTCGACAGGTAGTCGACCGGCGGGATGCTCTCGCGGGCATGACGCGAGGCGTCGATCGTCCACTGGCCGGAGACGCCCAGGGCGAGCGACATCGCCAGCACGCGTCCCTCCCACGCCGCGTGAAACACCGGCTCGTTCGCTTCCGGCACGACGGGGCCGAAGCCCATCTGACCGCCCATGTCCTGTGCGCCGTTCATGCCTGTTCTCCGTTGGCGGCGGCATCTTCGGGAGACGTTGCGAGCCGGGTGCCGATCATGCTGTCGCGGTTGACCAAATTGGCGAGTTTGTCCTCGCTCCATCCGTCCGTGCCCTCGGGCCGCATGGGGAGCACCAGGTAACGGACCTCGGCGGTCGAATCCCAGACCCGGACGTCGGTCGTCTCGGGAAGCACGGTGCCGAATTCCGCGAGAACGCCGCGCGGATCGCGGACCACGCGTGAGCGGTAGGGCGCCGACTTGTACCACACCGGAGGCAGGCCCAGCACCGTCCACGGGTAGCACGAGCACAGGGTGCAGACGACGACGTTGTGCAGTTGCTGGGTATTCTCGACCGCCACCATGTGTTCGCCGCGGCGCCCGCCGTAGCCGAGTGAGTGGATCGCCGCCGTGGCATCCTCGAGCAGCCACGCGCGAAAGGCCGGGTCGCTCCAGGCTTTCGCCACGACCTGCGCGCCGTTGCGCGGGCCGACGCGGGTTTCATAGGTCTCGATCAGCGCGTCGAGGGCCGGCGGATCGACGTAGCCCTTCTCGACCAGGATCGATTCCAGTGCCCGGACGCGCAGTTCGGTTTCCGACAGCTCGGAATGATCGTGGTCATGGGAATGGTCATGGGGGTGTGCGTGACCGTGGTGGTGGCCGTCATGGCCGGTGTGCTGAAGATCGCTCATGTCGGCTCTCCTGCGTGCGCGTCGTTCCCGCATTTGTGATCGACGGGAGTCTGGGCGCGCGTGCTGTTGCACGGCATCCTGCGTGCGAATGCAGGCTAACGGACGCTGGCGGGGAGCACAATCCGCCACACCGTTTCGACGGCGCTTGAGCCGCAACACCACGGGAGACTGTCATGCCGATTTCTCAGGACGTCATCAATCTCTACGATCGCTTCACGCATGGCACCATGAGCCGGCGGGCCTTCATGGACCGGCTGACCCGCATCGCGGGAAGCACCGCCGCCGCGGCCGCCCTGCTGCCAATGCTGCAAAACGACTACGCCCGCGCCGCCATGGTCGCGGAAGACGATGCGCGGCTGGATATCGGCACGCTGGACTATGACGCCGGCGGGACGACCGTTTCAGGCTACCTGGTGCGGCCCAAAGGCACCGATGCGCTGCCTGGTATCGTCGTCATCCACGAGAACCGGGGGCTCAATCCGCATATCAAGGACGTGGCCCGCCGCCTCGCTCTTGAAGGATTTCTCGTGCTGGCACCCGATATCCTGTCGCCGCAGGGCGGCACTCCGGAGGATTCTGACGCGGCACGCGACATGATCCGGGCGCTCGACGGGGAGGTTGCCACGGAACAGCTCGCGGCCGCCGTGCCGGCGTTGGAAAACCATGCGCAGAGCACGGGCAAGGTGGGCGCTGTCGGCTTCTGCTGGGGCGGCGGGATGGTCAACCAGCTTGCGGTCCGCGTGCCGGAACTCGATGCCGGTGTCGCCTATTACGGTCGCCAGGCCGATGCGGCGCAGGTGGCGCGGATCAATGCGCCGCTGCTGCTGCATTACGCGGGTCTCGACGAGCGAATCAATGCCGGTATCGCCGACTATGAGGCGGCGTTGAAGGCCGAAGGCAAGCCGGCGACGATCCATGTCTATGAGGGCGTCAATCACGCCTTCAACAACGACACCAATGCGGCCCGATACGACAAGGCGGCGGCCGATCTCGCCTGGCAACGCACGGTGGCCTTCTTCAAGGAAAACCTGGCCTGAGGCAGGCAAGCACGGGGCGTCATTTAACGGCGCCCCGTGCCAAGCCGCGACTATTCAGCCGCCGCGCACTGCCCGGTATCGCGGGCGCTCATGCGTTGGCGCATGGCGTCGCCGAAGGCCTGGAACAGCTTCTGCGAGGTGGCGTCGCTGGCGACCCAGTACTCCGGGTGCCATTGGGTCGCCAATGCGAAGCCTTTCGCATTGGTGGGGCGGATTGCCTCCACGGTGCCATCCTCGGCCAGCGCGTCGATGGTCGCGGCCGGCGCAAGCGTGCCCACGGCCTGGCGGTGCAGCGAATTCACGAGCACCGGGTCGGGGCCGAGAATAGCCGCGATGCAGCTGTCGGGTTCCGGGGTGATCGTGTGCGCAAGTCCGAAGCGCGTTTCCTGGTTGTCGGATTGCGGTGCGCGATGGTCGCGTTTGCCCGGTTGGGTCTGGATTTCCGTGGCCAGCGTCCCTCCGAGCGCAACGTTGAGCTCCTGCATGCCGCGGCAGATGGCCAGCAAGGGCACGCCGCGTTCGATGGTGCGGCGGATCAGCGGCAACGTGGTTGCGTCGCGTTTGGGATCGTAAGGACCGTTTTCCTCGGTCGGTGTCTCGCCATAGAGGTCGGGGTTGACGTTGGAGCGCGCGCCGGTCAGCAGCACGCCGTCGACGCGGTCCAGAACGTCGTCGAGCGGGATGTCGGCGCCCAGCGAGGGGAGAATGAGCGGAATTGCCGCAGAGCCTTTCAACGCCGCCAGAAGGTAGGTGGCGGGGGCCGAGTGCCATTCGTAGCCATCCATTTCCCGGACATCGGCACTGACGAGAACGATCGGTGTGGGCATTGGGTTTCCTGTCTGTCGCGGCCGCCTGCCTGGTCGAATTCCCGACGGGAATTCGGTGGCTTCTCGGGCCGCCAGCCCCTGCGTTCGCGGGAAAGCGTACGTAGGGTCAGCTTCTTGCAGTGGTTCAGACTTTTGTCCACGACGAACGGGTTTCGCTTGTAAGCCGCGGATACATGCGCTTTATATCAGATCCACGACTCTGGAAAAGGAGTCTTGCGTGGCGATCGGGAGGGAGCTGGTCGCCGTTGAGCTCGAGTTACTGTTTACACTTTCGGGAGGAAGCATTCATGGATCGTCGTTCGTTTCTGAAAAACGCCGGTATTGGCGCAGGTGCAGCCGCCGCCACGGGCGCACTGGCAGCACCGGCCATCGCGCAGTCGTCCACGGACATGGTCATCGTGTCCACCTGGCCGCGTGACTTTCCCGGTCTCGGCACTTCCGCGCAGCGCCTTGCCGCGCGTATCGGCGAACTGTCCGAGGGCCGTCTGAACGTTCAGTATTTCGCGGCCGGCGAGCGCGTCGGCGCATTCGACAGCTTCGATGAAGTCGCCTCGGGAAATGCCCAGGCCTACATCGGCGCCGACTACTACTGGAAGGGCAAGCACCCGGCCTGGGCCTATTTCACCGCTGTTCCGTTCGGCCTGACCTATGCCGAAATGGACGCGTGGATGAAGTTCGGCGGCGGTCAGGAGCTTTGGGACGAGCTGGCTGACGGCTACGGCCTGCAGAACTTTGCAGCCGGCAATACCGGCGTGCAGATGGGCGGCTGGTTCAACAAGGAAATCGAGACCGCCGACGATCTCAAGGGTCTGAAGATGCGTATCCCGGGCCTCGGCGGTGACGTCATGGCCAAGCTCGGCGCATCGCCGGTGTCCCTGCCGGGTGGCCAGATCTACGAAAACCTCGTCTCCGGCGCCATCGACGCAACCGAGTGGGTTGGCCCCTGGAACGATTACTTCATGAAGCTCTACGAAGCCGCGAAGTACTACTACTACCCGGGCATGCATGAGCCGGGTTCGCAGCTGGCTCTGGGCTGCAACAAGTCCTGGCTTTCTTCTCTGTCGAAGACCGATCAGGAGATCATCAAGGCCGCTTGCATGGAAGAAAACGCCTTGCAGATGGCGGAGACCAACTTCAACAACGGTATCTACCTCAACAAGCTGCTCGACGAGCACGGCGTCGAGCTGAAGAAGTTCTCCGACGAAGTGTATGATGCTTTCGGCGAGGCTTCTGAGGAGGTGTTCGCGGAAACCGTCGAGCACAGCGATCTGGCCAAGCGCACGCACGAGAGCTTCGCCAAGGCCCGTTCGGACCTCGGTCGCTGGATGCTTCTGGCCGATACCGGTTACACCGAGCAGCGCAACCGGGTGCTCGGCATCACGGTCTAATCGCTTCTCAAACGAATGGCGGGACGGAGCCTCGGGCTCCGTCCCGTTCACACGAACAATACTGATTGCGGTACACGCATCCAAGTTGAAGGCTGAAGGTTCGCCGGGACCAGCCCGCTGGCGGTCGGTATCGATCCGTCTTGCAGGCCATGACCGTCCGGCGTGATCCGAAGGTTTCGGACCTTTCGAGGGGACCCTGACAAAGAGGTTTAGGTTCGAAGGCTCGCATGGAACAGACCAGCGGCAAGAGGTCCGGATAACAGGATCCAGCGCCGCATCCACCAGACCGGTTTCATTCACCGGATCGTCGTTCCAGCGACCGTCATATTCTGGACGTGCTCATCCGCCGGGTTGGATGCGAAGACTATGATAGTTCGGCTGTTCGGTTGGACGGTGTTGGCGGTTCTGGCCGTCTTCCTGATCAACAATTATCTCAATTACTGGCAGGATCTTCCCGGGGCAGCGCTTGTGCTGCACGGGGGTGCGCCGCTTTTGTCGTGGGTGCAGTTCGCGCTTTACGGTGCCGGAGCGGCGCTTGCCGCATTCTATGTCTCCACGCATCGCGACATGACCTTG
>JBFHII010000247.1:0-5190 GCA_041596535.1 Breoghania sp.
CGAGACGATGCCGATCACGTGCTCGTCCTGAAGGACGGGGATGTGACGGATACGCTTCTCGCGCATCACCTGGCGCAGCTCCTCGCTCGACGTCTGCGGCGTCGCGCAGGCGACGACCGTCGTCATCACCTCCCGCACGGGGGTCTTCGACGGATCGCGCTGCTCGGCGACCACGCGCCGCATGATGTCGCGCTCGGTGAAGATGCCGGCGAGCCGGTCCTTCTCCAGGACGACGAGCGACCCGATGTGGTGGTCGTTCATGAGACGCGCCGCCTCGAGAACGGTTTCCGATGAGCGTTCGGGATCGAACCGCGCGATGTTGTCCGCGATGCTGCCATCGAAGAGCTCAACATCCTGCGGCAGATACCCGATGCTGCGGCCGATCGCCGACCGCTCCCACTGGCTGTACTCCGCGCCATCAAGCCGAATGGAACCGTGGGCCGGAGGCCAGATTCCGACGAGCGCGCGCAACAGGCAGGTCTTGCCGGATCCCGACGGACCGATAATGCCAAGGCCGTCACCGGCCTGAAGCCGGAAGGACACGCCCTGGACCAGAACGCCGGTTTCACCCGGCGCGGCGGTCGCCAGCTTGTCGACCACAAACGTCTGCCTTGGCGGAGGCAGCACCGTCTCCGGTTCCACCGTCACGCTGGAGGAGAACACCTGCGCCAGCCGATTACGCGCCTGCCGCGCGCCCAGGAACCCGCGCCAATGCGCCACTGCCTGCTCCACCGGAGCCAGGGCGCGCGAGGTGATGATGGAGGCCGCGATCATGATGCCCGGCGAAACTTCCTGGCGGATGGCCAGCCAGGCGCCAACGCCCAGCACCGCCGACTGCAGCATGAAGCGGAACGCCTTGATGGCGGTTCCGAACAGCGACGCCCGGTCGGCGGCCCGTTGCTGCAGGGCCTGATAGACCAGGTTGTCTGCCTCCCAGCGGCCAGTCAGCGATGTCAGCATGCCCATCGCCGAGACCACTTCGGCGTTACGCTTGGCAGAGGCGACGGCATCCGTGCGCCGGGCGGAAAGCTGGGCCAGTTCGGCCATCGGCGCGCGCACGAACAGCTCGTTGAGGATCATCAGAATCACGATGACGAGGCTGCCCGCCACGGCCAGCCAGCCGAGCAGCGGATGAAAGACGAAGATGATCGCCAGGTAGACCGGCATCCAGGGCAAGTCGAAGATTGCCGCGGGCCCGGCGCCCGAGAGAAACTGCCGCAGCAGTTCCAGATCGCGGACCGGCTCCAGCCGCTCGCCCTTGCGTCCCAGCGCGAGCGCCAGCGAAGAACCCGCCGCATAGCTGTTGCCGGACAGCCGGACGTCAAGCGTCTGGCCGATCCGCGTCAGGCTGCGGCCGCGAACCGCTTCCAGAAGCCCGAAGAACACGAACAGCATCCCCGCCAGCCCCGCCAGAACCACAAGCGTCGGCACGCTGCGGCTGGTCAGAACGCGGTCGTAGACCTGCAGCATGAACAGCGGACCGGTGAGCATCAGCAGGTTGATGACCAGGCTGAGCGCGCCAACCCCCCAGAAGGCCGCCCGGCAGGACGCCAGCGCATCCGATATCGCCGTGCGCCCGGCGCGTGCGGCGGGCCGGCTCATGCGTGCCCCCCGGCCCGGAAGTCCCAGCTGGAGACTGGAATCGCGGCCGCGCGGCGGTTTGATGCGGAGATGGGAAACGGAAAACTCTTTTGCAAAGAAAACAAAATCATAGCCTGCGGACTATCCCTGCGGCAGCCTCAATCACGTTGCGGCATGGCCGCGTATGCCTTCCATAGCATACCCGGAATGGCTGTGGCGCCTCTTTCCCACGATCGCGCGCCTGCATTCCACCCGTGTCACAGCGGCTTTGCAAGAACATCGATCGCGCGCACCAGGGCCTCACGGTCCGAAGGCGTCAGTCTCGACAGGAGCTCGGCCTCGAAACCGAGCGCCAACGGCTCGATTTCCGCCATCAGGGCCTGCCCGGCGTCGGTCAGCGACAATGAAACCGGCCGCTTGTCGCGGGGGTGTTCCGCCTTGGAGATCAGGCCGCGCAGTTCCAGCCGCTGGGCGGCCCGCGACACCTTGGATTTGTCCATGTTCACGCGGACATGGATCTCCCGCACGCTGACGTCGCCGCCCTGGATCAGATGCGCGAGAACCCGCCACTCCGGAACGCTCAGATTGAACCGTTCCGCATAGACGGCGGCGAAATCCGCACTCACCCGGGTGGCCAGAACCGACAGGCGATAGGGAAGGAATTGCGCGAGATCGAACGCTGCCATGCTTGATATCGTTTCATCTTCAATGATATGATGAGCAAACGATAGGCGCTGCGGCCGGCCCTGTAAAGCCGCCGGCGCGGGCCGCGTCATGCAGGACGCCAAACGCGATCGGTGCAGCGGAAATCCGGGCATCGGGCCGCGAGGCGGATGGGAGAAACACGCTGATGAACATCGAGACTTCGGATGCCGCCGTCGCGCAGGCACAAATCGGCCTGACGCCCGGCTACATGCCCGGTTTCGGCAACGACTTCGAATCGGAAGCCTTGCCCGGCGCCCTGCCACGTGGCCAGAACAGCCCGCAGAAATGCAACTACGGGCTCTATGCCGAGCAGCTTTCCGGCACGCCGTTCACCGCACCCACGGCGGAGAACGAGCGCTCCTGGTGCTACCGCATCCGACCCTCTGTCAAGCACGTGGGCCGCTTCCAGCGCATCGACCTTCCCTACTGGAAATCCGCGCCCTGCATCGACGATCACATCCAGAGCCTCGGCCAGTACCGCTGGGATCCGATCCCGGTGCCGGATGAGCCGCTGACATTTCTCACCGGCATGCGCACGATGACGACGGCCGGCGACGTCAACACCCAGGTCGGCATGGCCGTACACGCCTATCTCGCGACCGCCGACATGGTGGACGAGTATTTCTATTCCGCCGACTCCGAGTTGCTGATCGTGCCGCAGGACGGGCGCATCGGCATCGACACGGAGCTCGGCCGCATGCAGGTGGAGCCGCTGGAAATTGCCATCGTGCCGCGCGGCATGGTGTTTCGCGTGCGCGTGCTCGACGGCACCGCGCGCGGCTTCGTCTGCGAGAACTATGGCGCCAAGTTCACCATGCCCGGCCGCGGGCCGATCGGTGCCAACTGCCTCGCCAATCCGCGCGACTTCAAGACGCCGGTCGCCTGGTACGAGGACCGCGAGACGCCCAGCCGGGTGATCGTCAAATGGTGCGGCCAGTTCCACGAGACGGCAATCGGCCATTCGCCGCTCGACGTGGTCGCCTGGCACGGCAACTACGCACCCTGCAAATACGACCTGCGCACCTTCAGCCCGGTCGGGGCGATCCTGTTCGACCATCCCGACCCGTCGATCTTTACCGTGCTCACCGCCCCGTCGGGCGTGGAAGGCACCGCCAACATCGACTTCGTGATCTTCCCCGAGCGCTGGATGACGGCCGAACACACGTTCCGCCCGCCCTGGTATCACAAGAACATCATGTCGGAATTCATGGGCAACGTGTACGGCGTCTACGACGCCAAGCCGGAGGGCTTCGTGCCCGGCGGCATGAGCCTGCACAACATGATGCTGCCGCACGGTCCCGACGACGTGGCCTTCGAAAAGGCATCGAACGAGGAGATGAAGCCGGTGAAGCTCACCGACACCATGTCCTTCATGTTCGAGACGCGCTTTCCCCAGCACCTGACCCATTTCGCCGCGCACGAGGCGCCGCTGCAGTCCGACTACGTCGACTGCTGGACAGGGCTGGAGAAGAAGTTCGACGGCACGCCGGGCGAAAAGTAACGCGGCCTCAATCCCCTGCGCGCGCCTGAGCGCGCAGGGTTTCCCGCAGCGCTTCCGATTCAGCGCGGAAGGCGTCCGCATCGCCGAAATCGATGAAGGTGTGATAGCGCGAGTGGACTCCCAGAACCCGCCGCGAGTGCTTGATCGGACACCAGTACTGCTCGGTGCGACCCGCGATCTCCCCGACATAGGCCAGCAGCCCGTTGGCGTAGGAGCAATAGGCGCAGTTCAGCTTCTCGATGGCGTTGAGATACTGAAGATGCACCCGGTCGAAGGCGAAATAGTCGGCCCGGCGCACCTTCGCGATGCCATAGGCGGGAAAGCAGACGGCCTGATAGAGGCTGACGAACAGGTCCAGCAGCACCAGCGGCACGATCAGCGAATAGATCACCGGCGCGGTGATCACCGATAGCGGCCGGGCTTGCGAGAGATAGCGCAGCACCCGGACCTTCAGTCTGCGATGGTGACGGGTCATCGCCTCCTCGAAGATCACCCGCTTGTTTTCGATATGATAGGCAAGTGTCTCGCGCTGCCGCGTGAGTTCCCGCTCGAGGTCATCCTCGAGGCCGCGGATCCTGGCGACAATCTCGGCTATCTGCGGGTTCATGACGGCTCCACGCTCGTGACATCAAAGCACGATCCTGCCACGCGGCCGTGCCGCGCACCACCGCCTTGATACGTCACACCCGGCGGTTGAGACTGTCGAACGTGCCGCCGCTTTCCGCCAGCCGCACCAGCAGTTCCGAAGGCTGCCACGTCAGCGGATCCTCCGCGGCGAAGGACCGGATATCGGCCAGCACTGTGCCAAGGCCCGTCATGTCGGCATATTTCATCGGACCGCCGCGCCAGCGCGGGAAACCGTAACCGAACAGCAGCGTCATATCGACGTCCAGTGGCCGAAGCGCGATTCCATCGGAGACAACCCGGGCGCCTTCATTGATCATCGCACTCACGAAACGGCGGACGATCTCGTCGGCGGAAAAGTCGCGCGGCGTGATGCCCATCGCCCGGCGTTCGGCATCTACCATCGCCAGGACCTCAGGATCCGGCTCACCGCCCCGCGCACCGTTTCGATAGCGATAGTAACCGCGTCCGGATTTCTGCCCGAGCCAGCTGCGCTCGCAAAGGCGGTCGGCAATGCCGACGTGGCGTTCGCGCGGGTCGCGTGCCGGCGCCAGGCGCTTGCGGGTCGCCCAGCCGATGTCCAGCCCGGCCAGATCGGCGGCCTGATAGGGACCCATGGGAAAGCCGAAGCCCCTCAGCGCTGCGTCAATCTCGTAGGGAGACGCGCCGTCAGCCATCATGAAATCTGCCTGCCTGCGGCAAGCCGTCATGATCCGGTTGCCGATGAATCCCTCGCAGACGCCGGCGCGCACGCCGACCTTCTTCAACCGCCGGGCGAG
>JBFHII010000248.1:0-5178 GCA_041596535.1 Breoghania sp.
AGGCATCCTTGTCGGCGCGCTCATGTCGTACAAGCAGCTGGTCGCCACCAAACCCGAGATCCCCACGCGGTCGCCGCGCGAAACGGTTTATGTGGTGCGCACCGCGCCCGCGGTGCTGGCCACCGAACGTCCCATCTTATCGCTTTACGGTGAAGTGGTCGCCGCGCGCACCGTCGATTTGCGCGCGCTGGTGGCCGGAGAAATCATCGCCATCAACGACAACCTGCGCGAAGGTGCAGCCATCGACGCGGGCGCCGCTCTCGTCGAGATCGATCCTTTCGCCTACAAGGGCGCGCTTGTGGAGGCGCAGGCCAATCTGCAGGAAGCCCGCGCCCATCTGGTCGAGCTTCAAGGTGGCGTAGCCTCGGCACGTGACAACGTCGCCCGGGCAGACGAGCAGCTGACGTTCGCCCGGCGCGACCTGGAGCGCGCGCAGCAACTGCTGTCCGGCGGCTCGGTGACGGAGCGGACCCTCGACGACCGGCGGCTGATCGTCAGCCAGCGCCAGCAGCAACTCGAGCAGGGACGCAATGCGCTTGCGGTCGCCGAGGCCAGGGTCGAGCAGCAGCGCGCGGTAATCCAGCGGCTGGAGTGGCGCGTCAGCCAGGCGCAGCGCCATCTCGATGACACAGTGCTGAAGGCACCCTTCGATGCCATCGTGCGCAATGAGGCGGCGGAGGTCGGCCGGCTGGTCGGCGTCAACGACGTCATCGCCATTCTCTTCGATCGCGATGCACTGGAAGCCCGCTTCACCCTGTCGGACAACCAGTATGGCCGGCTGATCTCCGAGAACGGGACACTCGCGGGCCGCGAGGTCGAGGTGCAGTGGCACCTTGGCGCGGAACCCGTGGTCTACAAGGCGACGATCGACCGGGTGGGCGCCGATGTGGCCTCGCAGCGCGGCGGCGTCGACGTTTATGCTCGCATCCATGGCGACGCCGCGCAAAGCGCGCTGCGGCCAGGCGCCTTCGTAGAGCTCAAGGTTCCGGACCGCGCCTACGAGAACGTGGTGCGCGTACCCGAGACGGCGCTCTACAACGGCGATCATCTGTTTGTCGAAAAGGACGGGCGCCTGGTTCGCCGCGATGTGGACGTGGTGGCCTACGACGGCGGCGATGTCATTCTGCGCGGCGATATCGCGTCAGGGGATCGGGTGTTGCTCACGCAAATCGCCGAGGCCGGCGAGGGGCTGCTGGTGCGCGAGGAAGGTGCGCCGGTCGTGCGCGGCCAGCGGCCTGGCGGCCAGACCGATGGTGGCCAGACCGGGGGCGGCCAGACGGAGCGCGGTCAGAAAGGGCGCGGCGAGAACGCGCCCGGCGGGAATGCTGACAGGCCGCGTGGTCCGGCGGCTGGCAGGGAGAGCGCATCGTGAAGCGGTTTGACCGTGTCACCAGCGTGGCTGGCTTCTTCGTCCGTCACCCCAATGCCGCCAACCTGGTCATGGCGATGCTGATCCTGTTCGGTGCCTACGGCCTCGCCCAGCTCAACACGCAGTTCTTCCCGACCATCAAGACCAATCGCATCACGATTTCGGTCAGTTGGCCGGGCGCGAGCGCCGAAGATGCCGAGACCAACATCCTGCAGGCGCTGGAACCTGAGGTGCGCTTCATCGACGGCGTCGATGAAGTCCAGTCCTACGCGCGTGAGGGATCGGCGACGATCCAGCTCGAGTTCACCCAGACGGCCGACATGCAGAAGGCGCTGTCGGACGTGGAGCAGGCGGTCACGGGGGTGACCACCTTGCCGGAGGATGCGGAAACGCCCACCGTGGCCTTTCGCGAGTTCTATGACCGCGTGGCGCGCATCGCCCTGACGGGGTCGTTTTCCGAAGAGGCGCTGAAGGTCTTTGCTCGCAAGATCCGCGACGACCTCATCGCGCGCGGCATCGATCAGGTGACCTTTTCCGGCATGCGCGACGAGGAATACGTCGTGCGGATACCCCAGCGCGAAATGCGGCGGCTCGATCTGACGGTGGCGGGCGTTTCCGACAGCATTGCGGAGAATACCCGGGATCTGCCGTCCGGCGACCTCGAGGGGGCGGTCGAAAAGCAGATCCGCACGCTATCTGAAGGAAAGCGTCCGGAGGACATTGGCCGTATCGACGTCAAGACGTTACCGACTGGCGAGAAGATCCGCATTCGCGACATCGGTACGGTGAAACGTGAATTCGACAAGGACCAGACACGGGGCTTCTCCAACGGTGATCGCGCCATCGAACTGACGATTTCGCGCGCGGTCTCCGCGGACACGTTGAAGACCGCCGAGATCCTCGACACTTACCTCGAGGAGATCCGCCCGCAACTGCCCGCATCGTTGAACATCGTCAAGTACGAGATTCGCGCCGATGTGCTGATGGGACGCATCAAGCTGCTGCTGGAGAACGGTCTGTCGGGCCTCATCCTGGTTGTTCTGGTGCTCTACGTGTTTCTCAATGCGCGCATCGCGCTGTGGGTGGCGGCGGGAATTCCCGTTGCCATGATGGCGACGGTCGGCGTGATGTGGATGACCGGGCAGACCATCAACATGATGTCGCTGTTCGCGCTTATCATGATGCTCGGCATCATTGTCGACGACGCGATCGTGGTGGGTGAGCATACGGCGACGCGGTTTGCGCTCGGGGACAGCGCGGAGGATGCCGCCGAAAATGGCGCCGGCCGCATGATCGCGCCGGTGTTCGCAGCCAGTCTCACCACCGTTGCGGCCTTCATGCCGATCCTGCTGGTGCGCGACGTGA
Source organism: Breoghania sp. (assembly GCA_041596535.1). Taxonomy (GTDB): domain Bacteria; phylum Pseudomonadota; class Alphaproteobacteria; order Rhizobiales; family Stappiaceae; genus Breoghania. The sequence goes on from JBFHII010000248.1 coordinate 2,735, forward strand.
TCGGCCAGATCATGTCGGCAATCCCGCTGGTTGTCGTCGCGGTGCTGATTGCCAGCCTGATCGAGTGCTTTCTCGTGTTGCCGGGTCACCTGGCGCATTCGCTCAAGCCCCGGGCGCGCGTGGCCTGGTCGTGGTGGCGGCAGGGTATCATCGCGGCGGCGCTTGCCCTCTTCACCATGGGCCTGGCGACCCGTCCCGATATCGAGGTCACGCCCTATCTCGACGCTCCGGCGGATCTGCTGCGCGCATGGAAGGCGTCGCTCGGCACGATCGTCTTCGACATTTCCGTCATCGTCGCAGCGTTTGCGGTGGGCGGGTTGATCGAGCTCGTATTCTTCCTGCTTTGGGGGCGCCGGGGCAGCGGAGTCTCGACGGGCGAGAACGGCTGGTTCCGCTCAACGTTCGATGCGGGGTTTGCGCGCTTCCGCGACGGACCGTTCCGCGCCTTCGTCGCTTTGTCGTTCCGCTGGCGCTACGTGACGCTGTCGATCGCGGCGGCATCGCTGATCCTGGCATTCGGCTTCTTTGCCGGCGGGCGCGTCGGCTTCGTGCTGTTTCCCTCTCCGGAGGCGGAAAACCTGCGCGCGACCGTCTATTTCAATGCCGGCATTCCCGAAGAGGAAGCGGTTTCGGGACTCAAGGCCATCGAGACGGCGTTGCGCGCGGCCGAGAAGAGCCTGACCAGGGACGACCCGCAGGATCTGATCGTCGCCTCCTATGTGACGCTCGGCGAGGCGGGCCGAAACCAGGGCGACAATGTCGCCGGGATCGATGTCCAGCTGACCGCCTCAGAAATGCGCAGCGTGCGCTCTCCCGATATCGTCAAGGCCTGGCGCGCGGCGTTGCCGCAGATTGCCGGGATCCGCCGCGTGGCGATTTTCGAACGCCGTGGAGGCCCTCCGGGGCGTGATCTCGACATCCAGCTTCAGAATGCGCCCGCAGCGCGTCTGAAGACAGCCGCATTGGAAGTGCAGAAGCTTCTGTCCGGCTATCCGGGCGTATCCGGCGTGGCCGACGACCTGCCCTATGGCAAGCCCGAAGTCGTCATGGAGCTGACGCCGCGCGGCCGCGCGCTGGGCTTCACCGTCGACAGTGTCGGCCGCCAGATCCGCAACGCGCTGCAGGGCACGGTGGCGCGTCGCTTCGCGGCCGGTGACGAGGAAATCGCCATTCGCGTCCGCCAGGTTCTGGCAAACGGGACCGGCGCGAGCGCCCTGCGCGATCTTGGATTGCGGGCGGAGACCGGCGAATACGTGCCGCTGGGCGAAGTGGTCACGCTGGTCGACCGGCAGGGCTTTTCCGCGATCCTGCGCACCAACGGCAAGACGTCGGTCAGCGTCACCGCGGATGTGGATTTCGACGTGACCTCGAACGAGGCCATCATCCAGAAGCTGGAAGCTGGCCCGCTGGCCGACATCGCGGCGCGCAACGGCGTCGACTACAGTTTCTCGGGACGGGCTGAAGAGCGCAAGAAGTCGTTCTACGACCTGAAGATCGGCACGCTGATCGCATTGGGTTGCATCTATCTGATCCTCGCCTGGGTCTTCGCCAGTTATTTCAGTCCTCTGGCGGTGATGGCGATCATCCCCTTCGGCATCGTCGGCGCGGTGTTCGGCCACTACCTGCTGGATTTCAAGCTGACCATCCTGAGTCTCATCGGCCTGCTGGGGCTGGCGGGAATCCTGGTCAACGACAGCATCATCCTGGTGAGCCGGTTCGACGAGCGGCGCGCGGAAGGCGAAAGCCTGCTGACGGCCGCCGTTGGCGCCAGCCAGGACCGCTTTCGGGCGGTGTTGCTGACCTCGCTGACGACAATTGGCGGGCTTTTGCCGCTGATCTTCGAGCAAAGCATCCAGGCGCGTTTTCTCTTGCCGATGGCGATCACCATCGTCTTCGGTCTGGGCATCGCGACGTTGCTGGTGCTGTTCCTGATCCCGGCACTGCTGGGCGTCGGCGGCGACATCGCTGGACTTTATCGCTCGATCTACAGCCACCGCCGCGAACCGGTGGAGCCAAGGCCGACATTACCGGCGGAATAGGCGACTTGCGTCATGGGCTCGTGCTGTGGATCGGCATGCGCGTGAACGGCGACAAGAGGCAGCGTCCGCCCGCTGTGGCGGCGTGGCCCGGCCACGGCGTCGCAGGCCTTTGAGAACCACGATGGCTTGTTGCAGGCTTTCTCCAACTCGCCGAACCGTTCCGCGCCCGCCATGCCGACCCGATTCACGCGGTCATGAGCGGGGGCTTGACTGTCGCCCTTACTCGCTGGCGTGGTCCCGCACAGCCAGTGTCAGGGAGACTGGGCCGTAATCCGCGCAGATGGCCTGCTGACTGGCATTGTCGATCTGCATTTCATAACTGCCATTGATCGGGCAGGTCGGGTTCGGTGCGTTGCATTCAATGGCGCGCAGCGTGTAGGTCCACGGCGGGCCGGGGCTGACCGA
>JBFHII010000249.1:0-5163 GCA_041596535.1 Breoghania sp.
AGGCGCCGTGCTGCCGGGCGGCTATGCCTTCGACAAGGCGGCGTATTTCGCCGCGATCGGCGGCAGCGGCTTTGTCTACGGCAGTCTCAAGCCCGAGATGGAGGCGGGGGGCTGGCCGCAGCCGGGCTGGGGCCTGCGCGTTCGCGCCGCGCTGACCGATGTCCGCTTCGCGATTTCCGCGCGCATTCGCGCCAGTCTCGCCGATGCGGGCACCGGGGAGGACAGCGCAGCCGGCGGAATCGCGGCGGCGCTGATCGTCGGCGATCGCGGCGGCGTCGGCGAACAGGCGCAGGAAAGCCTGCGGATTGCCGGGTTGGCGCATGTGCTGGCAATCTCGGGCATGCACATGGCGCTGGTGGCCGGCACGATCTTCTTCGCCATCCGCGCGATCCTCGCCGCCTCGCCGAGGCTGGCGCTGGGATACCCGATTCGTCACTGGGCGGCGGGCGCGGCGCTGGCCGCCGCCACCGTCTACCTGGCGCTCTCCGGCGCCTCGATCGCCACCCAGCGCGCCTACATCATGGCGGCGATCGTGTTCATTGCCATGCTCGGCGGACGCCGCGCGCTGACCATGCGCTCCGTCGCCGTGGCGGCCACGCTGATCCTCGCCGTGTCACCCGAAGCGCTGCTGCACCCGGGTTTCCAGATGTCGTTTGCCGCGGTGATCGCGCTGGTCGCCGCCTATGAGGCCTGGCGCAAGCGCGGGACGCGCGATCCGGCGGGCAGGGGTAACACGCTGTGGCGCGGCGCGCGGTTCTGGATCGGCGGCCTGCTGGTCACCTCGCTGATCGCCGGACTGGCGACGGCGCCGATCGCGGCGGTGCACTTCTATCGTGTCTCGCCGCTGGGGCTGGTTGCCAACATGGCGGCGATGCCGCTGGTCAGCCTGGTGATCATGCCGGCGGCCGTGGCCTCGGTGCTGGCGATGCCCTTCGGCCTCGATCCGCTGCCGCTCGCCGTCATGGGCGCGGGCATCGACGCCATGCTGGCGATCGCCGACACCATCGCGCGGTGGACTCCGTCGGGAGGCCTGGTGGGGCGCGTGCAACCGGCCGTGGGGCTGGCCTGCGTGGCGGGGCTGCTGCTGCTGGCCCTGCTCAAGACCCGCTGGCGGCTGCTCGGCCTTGCGCCTCTGGCGCTGGCCGCCGTGATGCAGGCCGGGTTTCCGCCCGCGCGGCCCGACATCCTGATCAGCGAGGACGGAGGCACGGTGGCCGCGCGTCAGGCCGATGGCCGGTTGGCGATCCTGCAGGGACCGGGCGGACGGTTCACGGCGGAGGTCTGGCTGCGCGCCGACGGCGACACGGCCACGCCGGGGACGCGCAAGGCGCCCGCGCCGGTTGCGCGGTGCGACGATCTCGGCTGCGTGCTGAGCGGGAGCATTGGGACCGGTAACGGCAGAGGCCCGGGGATGAGCTTGCTGGAGGCCGGTACGGGCAGGTTGGAGGGCGGGAGACCGGGCGAGGTGCGGGCGCCGACAGATGGGCTGTCAGACGGGCTGGAAGGGTGGTCAGCGGAGGGGCTATCGGATGGACCGCCAGGCGCGTCACCTCACACACGTGCGGGCGTGTCCCTGCGCATCGCGGTGCTGACATCCCCGCTGGCGCTGGAAGAAGACTGCCGCAAGGCGGATGTCGTCGTCGCGTCTTTCGCCGTGCCCGCATGGTGCGCGGGCCAGGCCCTGGTGTTCGACCGCAACCGCCTGTGGCGCGATGGCGCGGCCGCGCTGTATGTCACGCAAGGTGCCACCTCGCGCCTATCGTCCGTGCGGGTCGAGACGGTTCGACGCGGCCGCCACCGCCCGTGGCAGGGCGCGCCCGCGGATTGATGCGCGCTTCGCGCGACGCGCTCCCCGCGTCCTTCCGTCCGGCGTCAGTAGCGCCGGTAGAGCGCCACCAGCTTGCCCTGAACGCGCACCCGGTCGGCGCCGAAGATCCGCGTCTCATAGGCCGGGTTGGCGGCCTCCAGGGCAATCGAGGCGCCCTTCTTGCGCAGGCGCTTGAGCGTCGCTTCCTCGTCGTCGACCAGCGCCACGACGATGTCGCCGCTGTCGGCGGTGTCGCCCTTGCGGATCAGCACCGTGTCGCCGTCAAGAATGCCGGCGTCGATCATCGAATCGCCGCGCACTTCCAGCGCGAAATGCTCGCCCGACGACAGCATGTCGACGGGAATCGAAATGGAATGACTCTGCGTCTGGATCGCCTCGATCGGCACACCGGCGGCAATCCGTCCCATCACGGGGATCGAGACCACATCGTCGGCGGAGCCCTCATGAACGGGCCCCTTCGGCGTCTCGCGCTTGCCCAGAGAACCCTCGATGACGCTGGGCGAGAAGCCGCGGCCGCGCTGCGCGGCCAGGCTCGGAGAAATCGATTCCGGCAGCTTGAGAACCTCCAGCGCCCGCGCCCGATTCGGCAGCCGGCGAATGAACCCGCGCTCCTCGAGAGCGGTAATCAGCCGGTGAATGCCGGATTTGGAGCGCAAATCGAGCGCATCCTTCATCTCGTCGAACGACGGCGGCACGCCGGCCTCCTTCACGCGTTCGTGGATGAACATCAGCAGTTCGTATTGCTTGCGCGTCAGCATGGAAGGCCTTTCGCTTGCGGGTCCCTTGGCGTTGCCCGGAACGTCGGGCGACTGCATCAGGTACAAAACACGAACGTACGGTACACGTTCTGTATGTGTTCCGCAAGGCGATTGTGCATGGCGCGGGGCGCGGCGGAGCGCCGGACCGGCGTGATGCCGCTAGAGACGGATGATGCGGACGCTGTCGCCGGCTTCTGCGGCTTTGGCATGCGGTGCGCGGATGATCAGCGCGTCGGCTTCGGCCAGCGTGGCGAGCATGGAGGAATCCTGCAGCACGAAGGGGGTGGCGATCAGCCGGCCGGCTTCGTCACGGCCGAGCCGTGCGCGCAGGTAGTCCTGGCGCCGGTCGTTGGCCTTGAGCGGCTCGCCGAGCACGGCGTCCTCGGTGCGCTGGGAGCCTGACGGCTGCCCCAGCATGCCGTCGAGCAGCGGTTTCAGGAACAGCAGCCCGCAGACCATGGAGGAGACAGGGTTGCCGGGCAGGCCGAGCACGCGCATCGGTCCGAGGTGGCCGAACATCAGCGGTTTTCCCGGCCGCATGGCGATGCGCCAGAAGGCCAGTTCCATGCCCTCGTTGCCGAGCGATTCCTGGACCAGGTCGTGATCGCCGACGGAGGCGCCGCCAAGCGTCACGAGAATATCGGCGCCCCATTCGAGCGCCGCGCGCACCTGGGTGGCGATGGCCACCTGGTCGTCGCGGGCGATTTCCAGCATCCGCGCCTCGCCGCCGTGGGCGCGGGTGAGCGCGGAAATGCCGAACTGGTTGGAGGCGACGATCTGGTCCGGCGCGGGCTCGGTTCCCGGCGACACCAGTTCGTCGCCGGTGGCCAGAACCGCCACACGCGGGCGCCGGTGCACGGGGAGCTCTGCATGGTTCATGGCGGCGGCAAGCGCCAGGGAGCGGTAGCACAGGCGGGTTCCGGCTTTCAGCAGCACGTCGCCCTTGGTGAAGTCGAGGCCGGCGCGGCGCACGTAGAGGCCATGAGGCGTCGCCTCGCTGGTGACGATGGTGTCTCCGTCGCGGGTGGCATTCTCCTGGATCAGGATCGAATCCGTGCCCTCGGGCAGTGGCGCGCCGGTGAAGATGCGCACGCATTCGCCCGCGCCGACGGTGCCGGAGAACCCGTGCCCGGCCGGTGCCTCGCCGATGACCTTCAGGGTGCTTGGGACCGATTCCACGTCGGCCGCGCGCACCGCATAGCCGTCCATGGCGCTGGCGGCGAAGGGAGGCTTGGTGCGGGTGGCGGCCAGATCCTCGGCCAGGACACGGCCGTCGGCCTCGTTGAGCGGCACGCGTTGAGTTTCCAGCGGTTCGACCCTGTCGAGCAGGCGGGTGAGGGCGTCTTCGACCGATATCAGGCTCATGCGGGCCGCCTCTATGCGTTGTCCGGGGCGGTCCAGGAGCCGGACTGGCCGCCGGATTTCTCAAGCACCCTGATGCCCGAAAGCACCATGCCGCGATCGACCGCCTTGGCCATGTCGTAGATGGTCAGGCAGGCGACGGAGGCCGCGGTGAGCGCTTCCATCTCGACGCCCGTCTGGCCCGAGAGCTTGGCCATGGCGGTGACCCGGAGGCCGGGCAGGGTGTCATCGGCGACGATGTCCACGGCGACCTTGGACAGGGCGAGGGGGTGACAGAGCGGGATCAGTTCGTGCGTGCGCTTGGCGGCCATGATTCCGGCGATGCGCGCGGTGGCGATCACGTCGCCCTTCTTGGCGTTGCCCGACAGGATCATCTCCAGCGTCTCGGGCTTCATCGTCACCGAGCCGACGGCGGTAGCGGTGCGCACGGTCACGGCTTTTTCCGAGACGTCGACCATGTTGGCGGCGCCGGTGTCATCGAGATGGGTCAGTCGGGTGCCGGTGGCCATGGCTGTTCCTATTCCGCCGGGCGGGCGAGCAGGGCCCTGGTCGCGGCGCAGACATCGTCCTGGCGCATCAGGCTTTCGCCGACCAGGAAGGTCCCGATGCCGACGGTGGCGAGCCGGGCGCAGTCGGCGGGCGTGAAGATGCCCGATTCGCCGACGATCAGCCGGTCGGCGGGCACCATCGGGGCCAGCCGCTCGCTGGTCGCAAGCGTGGTCTTGAAGGTCTTCAGGTTGCGGTTGTTGATGCCGATCATCGGCGAAGAGAGCGTCAGCGCCCGGTCCAGCTCCGGTTCGTCGTGCACCTCGATGAGCACGTCCATGCCGAGGGCGAAGGCGGTCTCCTCAAGGGCCCTGGCCTCGCCGTCGGTGACCGAGGCCATGATGATCAGGATGCAATCCGCGCCCCAGGCACGCGCCTCGTAGACCTGATAGGGCTCGTAAAGGAAATCCTTGCGCAGCGCGGGCAGCGAGACGGCGTCGCGCGCGGCTTTCAGAAAGTCGGGCATGCCCTGGAACGACGGGGTGTCGGTGAGCACCGACAGGCACGCGGCGCCCCCGGCCTCATAGGCGCGGGCGAGCGCCGGCGGATCGAAATCCGCGCGGATCAAGCCCTTGGAGGGGCTGGCCTTCTTGATCTCGGCGATCAGCGCGTAGCCACCGGCATCGCGCTTGGCGCGCAGCGCGTTGAGAAAGCCGCGCGGCGGGGCGG
>JBFHII010000250.1:0-5146 GCA_041596535.1 Breoghania sp.
CGCTCCGGAGCACCCCGTCATCTTTCAAACGGTTGGCGCGGGCACCCCGTCGCATTGCGGCCGGTGAGGCCGGCGTGCGCGCAAAGGCGCACGCCGACCGTCATTCCGGGACGCGACGTTAGCGGATCGGCGGAGCGTACTGCAGGCCGCCCTTGGACCACAGTGCGTTCTGGCCGCGCGAGATGCCGAGCGGCGTGTCCGGACCAACGTTGCGATCAAACAGTTCGCCGTAGTTGCCGACCTGCTTGACGATGTTGTAGGCCCAGTCGTTGCCGATGCCGATGCTTTCGCCAAAGGTGCCTTCAACACCGAGCATGCGCAGGATCGACGGGTTGTCCGAGGACTTCATGTCGTCGACGTTGGCAGAGCTGATGCCCAGTTCCTCGGCGTTCACGAGCGCGAAGTAGGTCCACTTGGCGATGTTGAACCACTGGTCGTCGCCCTGGCGGACCACCGGGCCGAGCGGCTCCTTGGAGATGATTTCCGGCAGGACCATGTGCTCGTCGGAGTTCGTCAGCTTCAGGCGCTGCGCATACAGGCCGGACGCGTCGGTGGTGTAGACGTCGCAACGGCCGGCGTCGTAGGCGGAGACAACCTCATCGGCCTTCTCGAAGGCAACCAGCTCGAAGTCCATGTTGTTGGTGCGGAAATAGTCGGTGACGTTCAGCTCGGTCGTGGTGCCGGTGTTCGTGCAGACCGAAGCGCCGGACAGCTCGAGAGCCGAGGCGACGCCGAGCGACTTGCGGACCATGAAGCCCTGGCCATCGAAGTAGGTGATGCCGGCGAAGTTCAGGCCGAGCTGCGTGTCGCGGGTCATCGTCCAGGTGGTGTTGCGCGACAGAACGTCGACTTCACCGGACGACAGCGCCGTGAAGCGCTCCTTGGCGGACAGCGGGGTGAACTTGACGGCCTCGGCATCGCCGAAGACCGCGGCGGCCATGGCGCGGCAGTAGTCGACGTCGATGCCGTTCCACGCGCCCTGATCGTCCTGTGCGGAGAAGCCCGGGAGACCCTGGCTCACGCCGCACTGGATAAAGCCCTTGCTCTTCACGTCATCGAGAGTGGCCGCCGACGCTGCAGTCGCGACAACTCCCATCGTCAATCCAATTACGACAGGCACAAACTTGGTTTTCATAATGTGCAGCCTTTCCTATTGCCCGGTTGATGCATTAGCGTTCGGAAACAACCTCACCCTCTTCCGGCGAAGCCCAAATTGCCGCCCTCTCGCCAAAAGTGTTATCCGGCAAGGGGCAGTCTTATGTCTCCTGACTTCATTCAGGGACATTTGGAAAAGCCGGTCAAGAGCTTCCCTCAAGGAATGTCGCCACATTTGTGGCGCGTCGCTCAACCTTTCGTCCATTGCCAGCGCACAGAGCATGAACATGCAAAAAAAAAACGGCACCTGAAAAATATCATCCGAATACAACCATAACGCACGTTGGCAGCACGCCGTCCGACAACCATGGATTCGTCAATCCCATGGTGGTCCACGCGTCCACCGTCCTGTTCCCCGATGTCGCCACCATGCTCTCGGGCAAACAGCCTTATGTCTATGGTCGCCGCGGGACTCCGACGACCGAAGCTCTCGAGGACGCGGTCACCACATTGGAGGCGGCGGCGGGCACCAAGCTCACCCCGTCCGGACTGGCCGCCATCTCTCTGACGCTGCTTTCCTGCGCCCGGTCGGGGGACCATTTGCTCATCGCCGACACGGTCTACGGACCGACCCGCAACCTATGCGACAAAGTGATGAGCCGATATGGTGTGGATATCTCGTACTACGACCCTTGCCGCATCGACGAACTCCCCAAGCTTATCCGTAAAAATACCAAGGCAATCTATACGGAGTCGCCAGGATCCCTGACATTCGAAATGCAGGATATGAGGGAAATCGTGGCCTGCGCCCGTGCCCACGACCTGCTGGTGATCATGGACAACACCTGGGGCACGTCGCTGTTCTGCAAGCCGCTGGAACTGGGCGTCGATCTGTCGATCCAGGCGGGCACAAAGTATATCGTCGGCCATTCCGACGTCATGATCGGCACCGTATCGGCGAATGAGCGCGCCTGGCCGGCCCTGCATGCGATGCACGGCGATCTCGGTCTGCATGTCGGCCCGGATGACGTCTACCTGGCGCTGCGTGGCCTGCGCACCATGGGCGTGCGGCTAGAGCGTCACATGGCCAGCGCGCTGGAAATCGCCACCTGGCTGGAGGCACGCAGCGACGTGACGCGGGTGCTGTATCCCGCCCTTCCCTCGCATCCCGGCCACGCCTTGTGGAAGCGCGACTTTACCGGCGCGTCGGGCCTGTTCAGCTTTGAGTTGCAATCGGCGCCGGATGCCGCCGTGCACGCGTTTCTCGACACGCTGTCGCTGTTCGGCCTGGGCTACTCCTGGGGCGGCTACGAAAGTCTGGCGCTCTGGGCAAAGCCGCAGTCGACCCGCAGCGCCACTACCTGGGACAGCGCCGGTCCGCTGATCCGGTTGCACATCGGCCTGGAGGATACCCGCGATCTGATCGAGGACCTGGAAGCAGGCTTCACAGCCTTCCACGCGGCCCGGGACTGAGGCGTCCCCGCACGCGGTCACACGGCACGCCGCGCCCGGAAACCTTCCGGGCGCGGGCCCGTGGCCGGTTAAGGCGTTTCCGATTCCGCCCGCGCCTGCTTCTTCTCGCGGAAGATGAAATACAGGTTGCGGAAATAGATGATCAGCCCCAGCGACTGGCCGGCGATGAACACCGGGTCCTGCCGGATGACCGAGTAGACCAGCAGCAGCACGCCGCCGCCGATGGAGAAGAACCAGAACGCGACCGGCACGATCGACCGGCCGACGCGCTCGGAGGCGATCCATTGCACGACGAAGCGCATCATGAACATCGCCTGGGCCACCAGGCCGAGGATCACCCAGACGTCGAACTGAACGACAAAGACCTGGTGCAGCCAGGCGGCTAGAGCGTCGAGCCAGGAAGCCGTCATGTCACGCGATCTCCGAAATGACAGGGATCGCCTTGCGCCGGCGGCGCAGCCACCACACCCCGAAAAGATCCAGCGCGCCGATCAGCGCGCGATCGAGCACACCGTATTTCGATGCGCCGTGCATCCGTTCCCGGTCGACCACGTCCACATGCACCACGCCAAAGCCCTCGCGGATCACCAGCGCAGGCAGGAACCGGTGCCAGCTGTCGAAATACGGCAGCCGCAGAAACACCTCGCGCCGCAGCGCCTTCAGGCCGCAACCGGAGTCGCGCGTGTTGTCCTTGAGGATCGCGCCACGCAGCTTGTTGGCAAATTTCGAGGCGTAGCGCTTGAACAGGCTGGCCTTGCGCCCCAGCCGCTGTCCCGCGGCCAGCGCAACCGCCGGTCCAGCGGCCTCAAGCGCCTCGATCAGCGCCGGGATATAGGCGGGGTCGTTCTGCCCGTCGCCGTCGATCGTCACCACGATGGCGCCGCGCGCGTGCAGCAGCCCCGTGCGCACCGCAGCACTCTGACCACAGGCGCGCGCGTGCCGCAGCGGCCGCATCCAGTCATGGGCCCGGGCCTGCTCCTGCAGCCACTCGGTGGTGCCGTCGCTCGAACCGTCGTCAATGACGACAATCTCGAACACCCGGCCCGCAAGGGCGCTCTCGATCTCGGCCACAAGGCCCGGCAGGTTGCCGATCTCGTCCTTGGCGGGCACCACGACGGTGACCTCGACGCCCGCCGCGTCCGGAGACGCCGGTGCGGGCTGGGATGTGGGGGACGTCTGCGATGCGCTCATGTCATGACTTCGGTGTCTCGGACCCGGCGTCCGCCGGATCTGTTTCATCTGGTATCGGATCCGCGTTGGTAACCGACGCGGGCGTCGAGGTCCATATGGCGGCCCATCCCGCCGTCGCCATGGCCACGGCGCTGCGCCGCGCGGTGGCGCCGGAGACGATCGGCCGGATGCCGCCTTCTGGCGTCAGCTTGAAGCCGATGCGCCGGAGCGCGAGATAGCGCCCGGTCGCCAGCGTCACCGACAGCCCGAGCAGCGTTCCCGCAATGACGTCGGACGGATAATGGGCGCCGACCATGATGCGGGAAAACGCCAGCCAGAACGCCACCACGGCGATCAGCCAGAGCCAGGCCGGAAAGATCAGGCACAAGGCGGCGGCGAGCGCTGCGACCGTGGTGGAATGGCCCGACGGAAAGCTGGTGTAGTGAATGTGGAAGGCGAGAAAATCGAAGCCCATCGGCCCGACCTGGTCGAACAGCTTCGGGCGTGGCCGGCCGAGGGTCCATTTGAACGCCAATGCGATGATGCCGCTCGACGCCACCGTGAAGAAGATGAAGGCGAGATAGGTCCAGAAGATCGTGAGCCCCATCCGCACGCGGAATGGCACCGCCCGCCAGTCGATCCCCATCGTGAAGATCAGGAACAGTCCGCTCGTCCACAGGATCCAGTGCGACTTGCCGATATCCGTGATCGCCCCGAAGAACGCGCGATAGCCATGCGGCAGCGACCGGATCCACGGGTACGACGGCGCATCGAGCGCCAGAACCGCAATCCCGACCGTCAGCACCAGCACCGCCAGCAGGTCCTGCGGACGGTGGCCCGCCGGCAGCGCGTCGGCACCCGGCGCGATCCGGTGACGGCGGCGCGCGAAGAGCTGGCGGAACTCGGCCGTGTTGGCCTTCATCTGTTGCCATACGCCCGCCATGCGCGCCCGCGCGCGAACGCCTCGCGGGCTTTTCAGGAAGCGGGCCAGCGGGCCCCGGGGCTCCAGGATGTGGGAACGTCTGTCGCTCAATTCTCGGTCTTCCGGTAGAGGCCGATGTCCAGTGTCCGGCCGCCGTTGATGTTCACGCCGGCAACCCGCCCGCCGAGGCTCACGGCCACGCCGTCCTGCGCCGCGCGTTCAAGGAACGCGGCCTCGTAAGGCGCGTCGATCGCCAGGATGCGGCACCCCTCGCCCTGCATCCACGGCAACGCCGCGTCGGGCGCCGCCAAGCGTGTAGCGGTTCCATTGAGGAATACAAAGCTCGGTTCGTTGAAGCCGACGCTCATGACCTCGGGATCCGCGCATTGTGACACCTCGGCCACAGCCTGTGTCAGCCGCGAGCTGATCCAGATCGGCGACAGGGCCGGAAACACGAACCCCCAAACGGCCACATAGATCAGCAGC
>JBFHII010000251.1:0-5130 GCA_041596535.1 Breoghania sp.
GACGACGAGCGCGGCCGCGACGATGACGAGGAGCAGCACCGAGAGCGCCGCGCCGAGTGGCCAGTTGCGGCCAGGGCCAAACTGCATCTCGATGAAATTGCCGATCATCATGTTGCGCCCGCCGCCGAGGATCCGCGGCGTGACATAGGCTCCGAGCGAGGGGATGAAGACAAGGATCGAGCCGGCGATGATACCGGGCTTGACGATCGGCAGGATCACCTCGCGCAGTACCTGCCAGCGCGAGGCATAGAGGTCATAGGCGGCCTCGATCAGCCGCATGTCGAAGCGGTCGATGGCGGCAAAGAGAGGCAGCACCATCAGTGGCAGGTAGACATAGGTCATGCCGATGAAGACGGCGAAATCGGTGTAGAGCAGGATGAGTGGCTCATCGATCACGCCCAGCCACAGCAGGAAGGTGTTGAGCACGCCCTCGGTGCGGATGATCTGGTTGATCGCGAAGGTGCGGATCAGCAGGTTGGTCCAGAACGGGATGGTGATCAGGAAGAGCAGCGCGGCACGGGAGCGTTCGCCGCGCGTTGCGATGAACCAGGCGGTCGGGAAACCCACGAGGAAGGTGAAGAACGTCGTGATCAGCGACAGCTTCACCGAGCGCCAGAAGATCGTCAGATGTGCATCCGCGAGGCTCAGCGTTCCATCGAAGATGTCGCGGGTGAGTACCGTGGAAACCCACGCGTCGGTCGAAAATTCCCAGATGACATTGCCGTATTTTCCTGGCGCCAGGAAGGAATAGACGAACATGATCAGGAGCGGACCGGCGGCGGCGAAGATCAGGATGATCAACGCCGGCGAGGAGAGCAGCCACATGCTGCGGGTCTCGCTCCGGGCGGTTTTTTCTTCGCCTGTACTCATTGGCTCAATCCTCGAGGACCTGAAGCGCGCCGGGGGCGAAGGTCAGCCCGACCTCGGTGTCCACGGGCGGCGCGTCGCCGCCGGCCTCCTCGGACAGGTAGCGGGCGACGAGTTCGATCCCGCCCGCGAGCCGCAGACGGACATGGCTGTCGGTGCCGAAATAGACCGCCTCGGTGACACTGGCCGAGAGCGCCGCTTCCGTGCCCGCAGGCACGATGCGGATATGCTCCGGGCGCACGGCGAGCGTGTGTGAGCCCTGGGGAGAGGCAGGATCGACGGGCAAGGCGATGTCGCCGCCGATGGTCGCCACCGTGCCCGCGACCTGCGCGGGAATGAAATTCGTCTCTCCGATGAAATCCGCAACGAAGCGGTTCACCGGGTGGTTGTAGATCTCTTTCGGCGTGCCGACCTGAAGCAGGTTGCCCGCGCTCATCACCGCGATCCGGTCGGACATGGTGAGCGCTTCTTCCTGGTCATGGGTGACGAAGATGAACGTGATGCCAAGCTCGAGCTGGAGCCGCTTGAGCTCTGTCTGCATCTGCTTGCGCAATTTCAGGTCTAGCGCGGAGAGCGGTTCGTCGAGCAGCAGAACTTCGGGCGACGGAGCAAGCGCCCGCGCCAAGGCCACGCGCTGCTGCTGGCCGCCCGAGAGCTGCTGCGGCTTGCGGTCGGCCATCGCTTCGAGCTTCACAAGCCCGAGCGCGCGGTTCACCACCGCTTCGACCTCGGCTGCCGGCCGGCCCAGCATGTTCAGCCCGAAGCCGACATTCTGGCGCACGCTGAGATGGGGAAACAGCGCGTAGCTCTGAAAAACCGTGTTCACCGGACGCCGGTTTGGCGGCTGCTCGGTGATGTCATGGCCGTTGAGAAGGATATTGCCCTCGCTCGGCGTCTCGAAGCCGGCGATCATCTTCAAAAGCGTGGTCTTGCCGCAGCCCGATGGACCCAGAAGGGTGAAGAACTCGCCTTTTCTGATGCTGATCGATACGTCGTCGAGCGCTACGACGGCATGTTGGTCCGTGCCATAGACCTTGCGAAGTGACACTGCCTCGATTGCGACGTCCCGCACCTTTGCCTCCGGGTGTTCGAAGAATATGATCAAATCCTTTCTACAAGCTGGGCGGATGCAACTCTGCCTTTTGATAAAATTATCGACGCCCTTACGGGAGGTTCGGTGTTGCCTAAGAGATGGGCGTTTGCGCCTTCGATATGGGCGGTCGGCGATGAAACCAGGGGCGTGCGCGTTCAATTTCCGCGCAAAGCGAAAGCAGCAATGTGTCCGCGCCGAACCGCGCCGCGAGGTGAACACCAACCGGAAGCCCCTCTGCCGTCCAGTGGAACGGAACGGTCGCGGCGGGCTGGCCGGTAGCGTTGAAGGCGGCGGTGAACGGGGAATAGGTGAAGACGCCGTCGGGGCCGGTGCGGTAATCGACATAGTCGGTGCGGTGATGGCCGAAGCGGCCGATCTTCGCCGGCGGCTCGCCCATCGTTGGCGAGAGCAGGATGTCGTATCCGCGCATGAAACCCTCCATCGCCCGGCCATAGGCATGGACGATGTTGACGCATTCCAGGTAGCGGTCGCCGCTGACCGTGGTGGCATGGGCGACGGCGCTTTGCATGACCGGCTCGATCTCACCATCGTCCAGTGGCCGGCCACGGGCCGTCACCGCGCGGCGGACAGAAAGCGCCGCACCGCAGGCGACGATATCTGTCCAGGCGCGCATCATGCCGGCGGTATCCGCCTCGGCCGGGATCCCGGGAGAAACGTGATGGCCCATCTCTTCCAGAAGTTTCGCCGCATCGTTAACCGCCGCCACACATTCCGGATGCACCGGGTCTCCGGTGAAGCTGGTCTCGCACAGCGCGATGCGCAGACCTTTGGGCGCGCGTTCCATGGCCTCGACGAAGCTCTCCTCCAGCGGCGGCGCGCGGTAGGGCGCGCCGAGATCCGCCCCCTGGCAGCCGTCTAGCAGGAGCGCCGTGTCCCGGACCGAACGGGTCAGGAAGCCGTCGATGGCCATGCCCGCCCAACCCTCGCCGACATAAGGTCCGTCCGGCAGGCGCGCCCGCGTCGCCTTGAGCCCGAAGAGGCCGCAATTGGAGGCCGGGATGCGGACAGACCCGCCGCCGTCGGAGCCATGGGCCGCCGGCACGATGCCCGCCGCCACCGCCGCCGCGGAGCCGCCCGATGAGCCGCCGGGCGTGCGCGAGAGGTCCCAGGGGTTGCGGGTTGGCCCGCCATAGACAGCGGCCTCCGTCGCAGGGCCAATGCCGCCTTCGGGCGAGGTAGTGCGACCGAAGACCACCAGACCCATCGCTTCCAGCCGCGCATAGATCGCCGAATCCTGCGCGTAACGCATATTGGAGAAGAGCCGCGAGCCGTTATTGGTGGGATAGTCGATCGCTTCGGCGCCGAGATCCTTGAGCAGGAAGGGCACGCCCCTGAGCGGACCTTCGGGCAGACCCTCGGCGATTTTTCGCCGCGCAACCTCTTCGGCAAGCATGACGACGGCATTTAGCTCGCCGTTTACCGCACCCACCCGTTCCAGCGCGAGATCAAGCAGTTCGCCGGGGCTGACCTCGCCATCTGCAACACGCGCTGCGAGAGCGGTTGCGTCCAGCGACTCATATTCGGTCATCTCTTACGTCTCCCGGCGAGTGTCCCTTTCCAACCCTAGCCGCGGGATGATGGGTCGGGAAGTCTGATATGCGCGGCCTGCCAACAGGCGCCACGGCCGCAGGCATCCGTCAGGCTGCTTGCGATCAGGCCGGCGCGACCGAACAGGAATCGGAGAGCGCCCGTATGCCCTTGTCGGTCAGAACGTAGTCGTTCTCGATACGGACGCCCGCACGCAACTCGGGATCGTAGAGCCCCGGCTCAAGCGTGAAAACGTCGCCTGCCTCGAACCGGTCGTCCCATTGCGGATTGATGCGCGGCGTTTCCACAGGCCGCAAACCGATGCCATGCCCCAGATGTGTCTTGAAGCTCCAGCCGCGATGGCCGTCGAGGAAGCGCGACAGCTCGTCATAGACTGTGCGGCAGGAAACCCCCGGTGCGATCATCGACAGCGCGAGATCATGCGCCTCCGCGACCCGGCGGGCGGCGTCGCGTTGAGCCGGAGCCCAAACCCCGCCGACCGGATAGGTGCGGCAGAGATCGGAATAGTAGCCGCGGATCATGACGCCAGTGTCGATCGGGACTAGGTCTCCGGCGCGAAGGGAGGCTGTGCGTGGCGCGCCGCCCATCGCGCAGCCCCGGAAATCGTTTCCCAGTTCTCCGATCGGCTGACCGGCCGCCGCCACCGCCGCCGCCTGGTAGGCCGCGAACAGGTCGATCTCGCGTGTGCCGTCTACCAAAAGCGGCTCGATGGCGGCAAAGGCGGCCTCGCCGGCCGCCGCACCCGCTGCGATCAGCGCAATCTCGTCGGGATCCTTCGCGCGGCTCAGCCGGTCGAGTTCCAGGCGCATGTCCACAGGCTCCACTTGCCCCCAAAGGGTGAGCGGCAGATTGCCTTCAACTCCAAGGCGGCAGCCGTCGGGTATCAGATCGCGTATCTGTTCCAGCGCCAGGTCCAGCAATCGAGGGCGCAGCGAAGACCGGCGCGCGCCTTCGAACTCACGTAGCTCGTCGGCAAACGGCGCGCCATCACCAGGGGTCATGCTGCACATAACGGCGGGGCCGTCGGCCTGGATCAGCCCAAGGGCCGGAAAGACGTTTCGTGCCCAGTAGTTGAACAACCGGCACACCTGGCCACGGCTCACGACAAGAAGGGCGGCGCAGCCTGCGGATCGCAAGCTTTCGCGCAACGTGTCCTGGCGCTGGCGACAGCGGGCTTGCTCCAATTGATGGCCGACCATGATTGCAGACGTCATCGCGGATTCTCCCTTCACCTGACACTGTCGTCCCAAGAACGGCCGGACAAGGGTCGAGCCGTGTGTCGCAAGCGCAATAGGCCAGATTGAAGCGGGAGCATGTGTTCCCGAAAGATCGTCAACCGACAGAGTTTCAGAACAGGCGCCATCTCGGTGACAGGAGCCTTCGCATGTCTCCAGCGCTCAATCCTGCGCCGTTCTGAAGGGCATTGTCCGACAAGGGTCCTCTGTCGCCCCTATCTTGTGAAGGACTGCACGTTCCCCGCATCCACGTTGAGGATGTTTCCGGTGGACTTCGCGGACGCCTTCGCCACAAGGAAATACGCGGCTTCCGCGATGTCTTCGGGAGGGACCGATCGTTTGAGCAGCGAGCGCTGGCGGTACATC
>JBFHII010000252.1:0-5127 GCA_041596535.1 Breoghania sp.
CGTCGATCAGCGCGAAGCGGCCCTGCGGCGCGATCAGCTCGACGATCTGTGCCAGGTGGTCGCCGGTGTTGGTCGTCGAGAAGACGAAAGCCGGTGCATCGATGCCGAGTTCCGCGATCCCGGCGGCCAGCGGCCTTGAATGATCGATCACATGATGCGCCCCGAGATCGCTCACCCAGTTGCGGGTTTCGGGTCGCGAGGCCGTGGCGACGATAGTGAGATCGGTCAGCCGGCGGACCAGCTGAACCGCAATGGACCCGACGCCGCCGGCCCCTCCGATGATCAGAATGGCATTGCGTTTACCCGGTACGGGCCGGTTGACGGTCAGCCGGTCGAACAGCGCTTCCCAGGCCGTGATCGCGGTCAGCGGCAGTGCGGCGGCTTCTGCCCACGACAGGGAAGACGGCTTGCGCCCGACAATCCGCTCGTCGACCAGGTGGTATTCGGCATTGGTGCCGGGGCGTTCGAGCGCGCCGGCGTAGAAGACCGCGTCGCCGGGCTTGAACAGCGTGGCATCGGGCCCCACTCCATCCACCGTGCCGGCGGCATCCCAGCCGAGGACCTTCCAGTCTCCGGCTTCCGGTTCGGCGCGCAGGCGCACCTTGGTGTCGACCGGATTGACGGATACCGCGTGGATCTTCACCCGGATATCGCGACCCGAAGGCTCGGGTTTCGGTCGCTCGATATCGGCGAGCGAGGCGGGATCCTCGATGGGAAGGGATTTCTGGTAGCCGACGGCGCGCATGATGGCTCCTTGAACTGTGGGTCCATATTGGGATCGTGAGACTTGCCGTGTACGATCGCAATGTGCAAGTACGCACATTAAGTGTGCCTAGTGCCAATAAGGATACCGTCATGCCGCGCAGTCGTCACAAGCGTCTGGATTGCACTCCCGGTTGCGCCGTCGAGGGCACCCTGGAACTGATCGACGGCAAGTGGAAGGGCGTTGTGCTCTACCATCTGTTTGAAGGGACCCAGCGGTTCAGCGACATACGCCGCAGGCTGCCGCGGATCACGCAACGCACGTTGACCAATCAGTTGCGTGCGCTTGAAGCCGACGGACTGATCCATCGCGAGGTCTATCCCGTGGTGCCGCCCAAGGTGGAATACAGCCTGACACCGCGCGGCCGCAGCCTGGAGCCGGTGATCCGGGCGCTCAAGGCCTGGGGGGATGCGCATGTGGACCTGACGGGCGGGGGGCGTGCGGTGGATCCGGATGAGGCGCGCGGCGCGGCCTGAGCCGGGAACCATTCTTCAAGCTGCGACGTTGGCTGGAGGACCGGACTGTTGCGCATGGCCTGTCATGCGCGACAGCGCTTCTGAATCCTATGTGCAGGAGAATCCGATGCCAGCGAAATCGAAAGCCCAGCAAAAGGCCGCAGGGGCTGCCCTGTCCGCCAAGCGCGGCGAGACCGACAAATCCGAGCTGGTGGGTGCCGCCCGATCGATGTTCGAGAGCATGAGCGAGGACGAGCTCGAGGACCTGGCATCGACCAGCCGGGAGGGCAAACCCGAGCATGTGTCCGGGTCGTGACGAGTTGAGGGACGTATGCGGGACAGGCGTGCGGTTCCATTGACCTGTCGCGAGTCCCGGCAGGGCATCCAAGTCCGTGATGCCCCAAGGCGCAGTCCGATGGAGAACGCGGGCGCGGCATTCGCGCGGCGCGTGGCGGCTATTTCTGCACGACGATGGACGCGTTCTTCATGCCGGCCTTGCGGACCAGTGAATAGAGGATCTTGGCGTTCTTCGGATGCAGCCGCACGCAGCCGTGCGAGGCGGGGCGACCAAGGCGCTTGATCGCGTCCGTTCCATGAACGGCCCACCCCTTGTGGAAGAACACCGAGTAGGGCATCGGCGCGTTCTGATATTTGCGCGACCGCCACATCTTGTGAATGCGGTAGGGTGTGTAGCGTCCCACCGGCGTGATGTAGCCGCGTGCGCCTGTAGAGACCTTCCAGGTATGCAGCAGCTTGCCGGAACGGAAAACCCGCAGCCGCTGATCGGAAATATCGATAACGGCAACAATGTCCGGGCCACCGGCGCGAAAGCCGGAATTGCTGGCGTTGGCCGGGCTTGTCAATGCAGGCAGCGACAATCCCACTAACGTGCAAAATGATAGGACAGACAGGAAATTGCGCACACTCACCCCCAGTTCGATGGCGCAGCAGCGGTTTGCCGGCAATGGCACCCGACGCGCAAAACGCAACGACGCGCGTGTCATGAGCCGCGAACCCGGTCTGACCGTCGTCCATCAAGACCGCGGGCCGTGAAGCTGCTCACGTATGGTGAAGCTTAACGCGGCAGTTTCTGCGGTAAAAGTGCATTACATCACAAATATCGCGTTATTCCGCGATCGGCGTGCGAATTTCAGGTTCTTGGGCGCAGCCGATCGGGTGCATCCGGCGTGCGGAGGCACTTGCGACCGGAACGTGATGTGCTGCCGTCAGGCGTGAACGCGGAGCGCGCGAAGCTGCAGATCAGCCAGACCGTGAATCGGCTCGGGGGCGCCTGTGAACTCGATCCCGACCTCACGTTCCGAACGCCAGACGATCCGTGCCGGTGTCAGGGCGTTGTCGCCCGTGACGAACAAGCGGATCTGGTTGGGGACGTCGGTCGTCTCGGCAACCTTCAGGCGGGCCCCCATATCCGTGCGGTCGCGGATCATGCAATCGATCAGAAGATTGTTCTTGCCATAGACAATCTTGCCGCCCTGAAGCATCCGGGCACGGTGGAGCTTTCTTCTTTCGACGGTTTCCATTTGCAGTGCCTGACAGTGGGAGTGCGGATCGTGCCACTGTAGGCATGGTCATCTGACCATTTTGTTCTGTAATTGCTTAAAGTTTTAGTGATTGGGTCTTCGGGAACGCGGCCAGCCGCACGTGCAGGCGATGCCTTTCAGGATTATGCCGCCGATGTCCGGTTGGTATCCAGCGGATGGATGTCGGCTTGCAGCACCGGAGCGCCATGCCGGACCTTGGCAGGCTTCTGACGGCGCACGCGGCCGAAGGTCTCGTCGAGCACGATGGGACGGAAGGCGCTCAACAGGCGGCTGTCGAGCTTGCCGCCCATCTCGGTCATGATGTGGAACGCCTCGCGATTGCTGTAGGCGCGTTTGTAGGATCGTTCCTCGGTCAGTGCGGCGTAGATGTCCGCGATCGTCAGCATGCGCACAAGCGGTGCGATCTCGTGACCTTTGAGACCTTCCGGATATCCGGTGCCGTCGATGAATTCGTGGTGCTGGTAGGCTGCATTGACGATGGCGGCGCAGAATTGTCCGTCGTCGAGGAGGATATCGCGGCTGAATACGGGATGTTTCTTGATGAGGTCGAACTCCTCGTGCGTCAACTTGCCCGGCTTGTCGAGCACGCTGAGCGGTATCCGGACCTTGCCGACGTCATGCAGCAGCGCCGCAACGGCCAGGAGTTCGATGTCAGCGGCGCTCAACGCCATATGTCGTCCGAAGGCGACCGCGTAGCCGGTGACCAGCATCGAGTGGCGGTAGGTGTGGCTGTGGTACAGGCGCACAGTTTCGATCCAGGCGCCGATACCTTCGGCAGCCAGCACATCCACCAGGTCGCGCAGCACCGTCTTGATGGCGCTTTTCGGCAAGGTTCTATGGTCATTCACCGCAAGGGCGATGTCCTGGCTCAGGCGGTGCGCCTGATCGAGTATGCGACGCACTTCGGGTGCGCTGTTGGTTACCGGTACAGGCCGCACTTCACGCAACAGCTGGTGAATGGCATTGTTCAGCGTATCCGTCGCGACGCCACGGTTCATGGTCTGCGCGCCGCCGATGGCATTGCCGCGTATCCGGCCGGCAAACTCGTTGCCTTCGACGAGCACGATGCTCTTTTCAGGTGACGGAACCCTGTCCATCAGGGCCTTCAGCCTCACGGCGCTTTCCCTGCAGCCCAGATCGCAGTCGATAAGCAACACGTGATTGCCTTGGCCGACTTCCACGGGAAGTGCCTCGATCGGGGCCATCTCTATCCAGAAGTTGAAGGCGAGCCTGGAGCAAATTGATTCGCTGCGCGTCGCGTCATCGCTAATCAGAAAAACGTCGACCATTCTGGCACCATCGAAACAGGCTTATTGGAATTATTACCATTTGATTTTTTACGAGTAACGCAGCGCGTAACATCGCAAACGTGGCGACATTATCTGGCTACAAGAATTTAATATACGGTTACAGAGCAATGGTTATTTTTACATGGTCTGTTTCGCACGGGTGTAAATGCCAGTTACAGGAAAAGGAACCGGCCATCGTAACACTTCGCGCCCAGGGAATTCGCGGCAATTGCGACGGGTATACGTGTTTCACCCAAGGTTTGGATCTTGGGTTCTTAGCAGCTCCCGGGAACGGGCGCCAAAATTAGTCGTCGGAACCGCTTTTCCGCTTTCAAGATACACGGTGTTCGGGCCGATATCCGCGGTGCAAACCGTTCTGCTGTATCCGAACGCGCCGGAGCGGGAATGGAGAAGAGGGCTTGGTCCGGTTTGGCGCCTGGTCCGGCGACATCCCAATATGGCGCGATGCAGGTGGTCTGCGCCCGGCTTGAAGCCGACGACCGGAACTTGAAAACAATGTTGTTGCTTTGCAGCAATTCAAGCCTTTGCTATACAGGCGCCCAACTGACGCTTGAAATGCGAAATCGACGTTTCGCAAGGGAGAATACCATGTGGCTGCTGATACTCGGGCTGGTCGTCTTTCTTGTGACCCATCATATCCCGATGCGTCCGGCGCTGCGTGCCCGGCTGACCGACCGTCTCGGCACCATTGGCTATCGCGTTGCATTCTCGCTGGCATCGCTGCTGAGCCTTGCGTTGATCGCCTACGGCTTCGGCATGGCTCGGAGCGCCGGATCTCTGGTGATCTATGAACCGCCTGCGGGGCTGCGGCACCTGACGCTGCTGCTGGTGGCGATCGCCTTCGTGCTGCTTGCGGCGTCGATCTTCAAGGGCCGCATCGCCGCGGCCGTCAAGCATCCGATGGTCACCGCCGTCAAGGTGTGGGCTTTCGCGCATCTGCTCGCAAATGGCGACCTTGCATCGCTGGTACTGTTCGTGACGCTGCTCGCCTGGGCCGTCTACGACCGGATTTCGCTCAAGCGCCGCGGCGCGGCGCC
>JBFHII010000253.1:0-5120 GCA_041596535.1 Breoghania sp.
TATCTCCGCCCCCGCATGTGCCCCGCCAGCCGCTTGAGACCGGCCCTGGGCATTTCCGGCTTGGCCCGGCAGAGGCCCCGGTCGATATGCGCGCCCTCGTCGGGCACTGCCGCTTTGACACGCCGGCCCGGGGCCTTCTCGTTTATCTGGGGGTCTATCTGGGCGTTTATCGGACGCGCAGGCGGACTATCCCCGCCATCGGGAGAAGTGGGTCTCCGCCCGCCGCAGCAACTCGTTCAGCGTGATGCCGGTTACCGAGACCAGCAGAACCAACGCGAAGAGGTTCTGCGGCTCGAACGTATCGGAGTAGTGGCGGGTGTAATATCCGATGCCCTTCTGGCTGGCATACAGCTCGGCGAGAATGACGCCGATGAGAACGGCGGACATCCCCAGGCGCATGCCGGTGAACAGGCTCGGCACGATGAAGGGGAAGACGATCCGGCGATAGATCTGGAACCGCGTGGCGCCCATCGACTGCGCCGCCCGCAACAGGACCGGGTTGATGTTCTGCGCGCCCGCGATCACGCAGACGATGATCGGGAAGAAGCCGTGCGTCAGCCCGTAGATGATCTTGACCTCGATGCCGATGCCGAATGTCAGGACGAACAGCGGCAGGAGCGTTACCTGCGGGATCGCGTAAAGCAGAACGATGATCGGGAAAAAGGTCAGATAGGTCGTCCGGTTGAGACCGACCAGCATGCCCAGTCCCGCACCGGCCACCAGCGCTATCGCGAAGCCCGAGATAAGCGACACGAACATGTAGCCGATGGCGTTCCAGATGTTGGCGTTCTGCAACAGATGGACAACCGCGAAGGCGGTCGCGGTCGGCGTGGCGAGAAACTCCGGATCGTCGTAGGAGCGCGCGCCGACCTCCCAGATCGCGATGAAGATGGCGATGACGGCAAGACGCGCGACGAGCGGGGATTGCAGCATTGCCAATCCGCGCATGGCCGCCGCGTCGCTGTCGCCGGTGGCCGCGGGTGCCTGAGAAAAGCCGCTCATTTGTAGTGCTCTCCTCTTTTTTCAAGCCGTTGCACGGCGATGTTCAGTCCAAGGGCGATCAGCACGATGAAGATGATCCAGGCGAACATGCCGGAGGTGTTCATCGACTCCGCATTGAAGACGATCTGATGGCCCAGGCCGTCGAGCGAGCCAAGCGTTTCGCCGCCGATGATCGACAGGAAGCAGACGATGAAGCCGATGCGCAGTCCCGTGAGGATGACCGGGAACGCACCGGGCAGCAGAACCCGGCGCACCAGCATGAATCCCGATGCACCCATCGATTGCGCCGCCCGCTGGTAGATCGGAGCGACGGTGCCGAATCCGCTGATGGTGTTGAGCACGATCGGAAAGAAGGCGACCACCGCGCCCAGCGCGATCTTGGAGCCGACGCCGAGGCCGAAGAACAGCATCGCCAGCGGGTAGAAGATGATCAGCGGAATGGCGAACAACGAGGAAAACAGCGGTTCGAAGACCCGCGTGGCGAAGCGGGTCCGGCTGACCAGAAAGCCGACGAAGATGCCGGTCACGATCGCGAGCGAATAGGCGCATGCGACCTCGTAGAGGGTGATCGACAGCGGCGAGATCCATTCACCCGATTTCACGAGAATGAAGAACTTCTTCGCCACCACCGTCAGTTTCGGCAGAAAGATCGGGCTGACGTAACCGGTCTCGGTCACCCCGAACCACAGCGCGAGGATGCTGCCGAAAAACGCCGTCTGGAACAGACGTATCTTGAGTGGGCTTGTCATGGTCACCGCTTCCCACGCGTGTCGGTCACCGCGTTCTCCCGCTCGACGGCCTTGCGGATTTCATCATGCAGCATCGTGTAGAGATGATTGCGCAGTTCGTTGAACTTGGGCGAGGTGATGAAATCGGGCTTGCGCGGATGCGGTTCGTCGATCTCGACGATCTCCTTGATCTGTCCCGGCAGCGACGTCATGATCGCGACCCGGTCGGCGAGAAAGACGGCTTCGACAAGGCTGTGGGTGACGAAGACGATCGTCTTGTGGGCTTCCGCCAGCATCACCGACAGGTCCTCGCCCAGGACCATTCTGGTCTGTTCATCCAGCGCGCCAAAGGGTTCATCCATCAGGATGATATCCGTCTCCAGGCTCAAGGCCCGGGCCAGTTGGGCGCGCTGTTTCATGCCGCCGGAAATCTGGCTCGGATAATGGTGGGCAAAGGGTTTGAGGCCGACGTCCTCGAGGGCCTTCCAGGCGCGGTCGGCCCGTTCGGTCTTCGGCACGCCGCGGAATTCCAGGCCGACCTTGATGTTTTCCAGAACCGTGCTCCAGGGGAACAGCGGGCTTTCCTGGAACACGAAGGCGATGTCATCCGGCTTCGGCCCGGAAATCGGGGTGCCGTTGATCAGCAGCTCGCCGGATTTCGGCTGTGCGAGCCCGCCCATGATGTTCAGCAGCGTGCTCTTGCCGCAGCCGCTCGGGCCGATCAGGCACAGCAGCTCGCCCTTTTCCGCGTTGATCGAAACATCCTGCAGGGCGGTGACGGCCGTGGCGCTGCCCGGAACGCCATAATACTGGTTGATGTTTCTCGCCTGTATCGCAGGCGGCGGGTTGGTGGAGTTGCCAACGGTGTTCTTGCTAGTGGTGGTGTCGTTCATTTGTCATCAAGCAGACGAAACGCTGCCAACTCCTCAGTTCAATGCAGTGGATGTCCGCCGATTACTTCGCCGGGAGATACTCTTCGGTATAGAGCTTCGTCATGTCGGGCTTTTCGTCCGCGATGCCGGTGTCAAGCAGGCCCTCGGCGATCGTCTCCAGTGCGGCCGGCTCGAAACGACCGTCATCCTTCAGCATCCGGATCTGCTCGTCATAGGCGCGGCTGAGGACCTCTTCGGGCACTTCCAGGACACGCACGCCGGTGGAAACCATGGCCTGCTTGTCCGCCTTGACCAGTGCCACCGTTTCGTAAAACGCGGCCAGGAAGCGGCGGACGGCGTCGGGGTTGGCTTCGCGGAACTTGTTGGTCGCGAAGATCACATGCGCATGATAGTTCGGCAGGTAGTCGCCGGCGCTGACCAGCGTGCGGCCGGCGCCGCGCAGCGCGAGCCCGTAACCGATATCGGTCGAGTTGAAGAACCCGTCGATGTTACCGGTCTTCATGGCCGCCATCTGCGCGGGAACGCTGCCCAGCGGTACGGCGGTGATGCCGTCCGGACCCCAGCCCTTTGCGACGGCAATGCTGCGCGCCAGGAAGTAGGTCTGCGAGGACGGCGAGGCGACACCGATCTTCCGGCCCTTGAGGTCGTCGACGGTCATCTCTTCGGGATAGAGCGGCGAATCCTTGGAAACAACGACGCCGAGGTTGTAGGGGGCGCCATGGGTGGCGGCGATCGCGATTTCGGGGGCGCCCTTGGCGACAAAGCCGAGGCCCGGACCGGTTCCCAGACCGATATCCGCGCCATCCGCGGCAAGGGCCTGGTGCAGCTTCGCACCGCTTCCGGCGCCCGAGATCTCAAGTTCGAGATCGTACTTGGCGAAGATGCCCTTCTCGACACCGACGTCGACGATCGTCAGCTGGAAGGCCTGCGGCACGACCTTCAGGACGCGGATCTTGTCGGCGGCATTGGCCATGGGGGCCATGGCCATCAGCGCTGTCGCCGCGGCGATTGCGGGCAGTGCCCGGCGTATGGTCTTGTTCATTTCAATCCTCCCAGAATGCAATGATTGTCTGTTGATGATTTCCGGGCGGGCCAGGCTGCTTTCCGAGCCTGACCCGCCAAGCGGTCAGATCCGTTCCAGAATGTGCAAGCCCCGATGGCGGTCGAGCAGATAGATCAGCCCGTTGTCGTCGACGGTGACGTCATTGCTCGATACGCGCTTGGAGCCGGGCGGCAGGTCCGGAATGTAATGGGCAACCTCGACCGGACGCTGCGGGTTCTTGATGTCGATCACCCGCAGCCCGTTGGAGAACCACGCCATCGGAATTTCGGTGCCAAAGAATTTTTCGGAAGGCTGATGCATTCCGCTGCACATCGGCACCTGTTTTCCGACCAGTTGCTCGATCTGGTAGCTGGACACGACCACGGGGTTTTTTTCATCCGTGATGTCGACCATCCACATGAAGGCGGCGGGTGCGTCCGCCGGGCGGTCGACGTCCTCGTCACCCACCAGAAGATACTTGCGGCCGTTGATTTCCTGCGGAATCGGCAAGGCGGTGTGAATCGGGCAGGCGAAGGGCGGCACCCAGTTCAGGCCCGACACCTTCTTCGGGTTGGTCTTGTCCGAGATGTCGAGGATCACGAACCCGCCCTTCCAGTAGCTGACGTACAGGCGGTCACCCAGGAGCAGCGGGTGGTGGCAGCGCTGCTGCGTGCGCTCCCAGCTCGGCACTTCGCCGCCGGCGGTCCACTGACCTGGCATCCACCAGCGACCGACTTCCGTGGGGTTGGTCGGGTCGATCAGATCCATGATCATCACGAAGCCGCCGACGTAACCTTCGGCGGTGGACGACATGTAGACGTAACGGCCGTCGAAATCGTAGCGGTGAACGCCGGTTCCTTCGGTTTTCCAACGCGACAGCTCGCGCGGTTCCGCGGGATTGGAAACGTCATACACGACGAGGCCGCCCTTGAAGTCGTCCGGGATCGGCCGGTCGTCGGCGTCGTTGTATTCCTGGTTGATGACCAGGAGGCCGTTGGCAACCCGCGCCTTGTGCGAGTGCGTCCCGGCCGGCATCTCCATGGTGGCAAGGACCTTGGGATTCTTGGGATCCCTGACGTCGATGATCGACGTGCCGTCGGGGGCATTCACGTGTCCGATATAGGCAATGCCGTCGACCACGACGACCTGGCCGCCACCTACGCAATCAACATATCCGACTTCCCTGATGTTACGCGATGACTGCATGTAAGGCTTCCTGTTGATGTGCTTCGTACTGGGGTTTGGCGAGAGACCGATCAGGGTCTCTCGGGATTTATCCGCAGATAACGTGAGGTAATCCAGATCACGTGTTGGTGTGCGAAAATTCCTCGGGTTTGGCCGGATCCAATTGCTTTCCGCCGATTTTCTTTAGCTTTCATGGGTTTGACGAAACTGTCCAATACAAAACCCCGTTCAAGCCATAACCTGAGGGCATGTCGTAAGGCGCAGCTAGGA
>JBFHII010000254.1:0-5097 GCA_041596535.1 Breoghania sp.
CCAGGCTCTGGAAGCGTTTCAGGTCCTCCGCGTCCAGCACGGCCCGGGCGGTCGCGTCATGCGCGCCGGTCGTTTCCAGCAGGATCTTGCGCTCGGCTTCCAGTTCCGGATAGTGCACGTCGATCTGCACCAGGAAGCGGTCGAGCTGCGCCTCGGGCAGCGGGTAGGTGCCTTCCTGCTCCAACGGATTCTGCGTGGCCAGCACATGGAACGGCTGCGGCATGTCATGCCGGGCGCCGGCCACGGTGACATGATACTCCTGCATCGCCTGCAGCAGCGCCGATTGCGTCCGCGGGCTGGCGCGGTTGATCTCGTCCGCCATCAGAAGCTGGGTGAACACCGGGCCGGGCAGGAACCGGAAGGACCGGGTCCCGTCCGGGG
Source organism: Breoghania sp. (assembly GCA_041596535.1). GTDB lineage: Bacteria > Pseudomonadota > Alphaproteobacteria > Rhizobiales > Stappiaceae > Breoghania. The sequence continues at coordinate 382 of JBFHII010000254.1, forward strand.
CCTGTTCCATGACTTCCGCCCCGAGAATGTCCGAGGGCATCAGGTCGGGCGTGAACTGGATCCGGTTGGCATTGAGGCCGATGACGGTCCCGAGCGTTTCCACCAGCTTGGTCTTGGCAAGACCGGGGACGCCCACCAGAAGCCCGTGCCCTCCGGCGAGAATGGTGATCAGCGCCTGTTCGACCACGGTTTCCTGGCCGAAGATCACGCGGCCGATTTCCGAACGGGTCGCGGCGAGCCGGTCGACGGCCGCTTCGGCTTCGGCCACGACGGCCTTGCCGTCCGCGCTGTTGGGGTCGATCTGGCCTGCTGATGGTAGAGCGCTCATATAGTCCCCCGTCATTGATATCCGGCTCGGCTATTCGGCCATGACCCGAGAAAATCCGCCATTGGCGGCTGAATTTGAGACGTCAACACTGGCAGAAAAATGGCAGCCTCGGTCCGGTCGATTGCGTAAGCGGGTTTCCCGGAAGGTGGCCCCGCCGGGAATTGGCAACCCACTCGCCAGACAGGGTACGCTGCATTTTTTGAAATTCGGAGCAATTTCTGCTGGTCAATAATGCCTACAATGGCCAACTGGGATGATGAAGGAGCTGTTTGTCCATATGGAAACCATGCCCAAGGGCTTGCAGGAGATGATCCGACGGGCCGGTCCCGCAGGCCGCGGACCGGCTCCGGTCGAGTCGTGGGAGCCGGACTTCTGCGGGGATCTGGACATGCGGATCACGGCGGATGGAACCTGGTACTACATGGGCACGCCGATTGGCCGGGAGGCCCTGGTCCGGCTGTTCTCCACCGTTTTACGGCGTGACGCCGACGACCGCTACTATCTCGTCACGCCGGTCGAGAAGGTCGGCATTCAGGTGGAGGATGCTCCCTTCATCGGTGTCGAGCTGTTCGTTGAAAATCCGGCCGTCGCAGCGGGCGCGGATGCGTCTTCCGCGCAGCGCCTGTCCGTGCGGACAAATGTTGGTGATGTGGTGGTTGCCGGGCGCGATCACCCGCTGCGCTTTGTCCAGGATGGGGAAAACGGCGGATTGATTCCCTATATTCTGGTGCGGGGACGACTGGAGGCCCGTCTCGGGCGCCCCCTCCTGTACGAACTCGCCGAACTTGGCGGTGTGACGGACGTGGAGGGAACCGCGCAATACGGCGTTTGGAGCGATGGCTGTTTCTTTGCGATGATGCCGGCGGACGAGATTGCCGAGGTTTTGGAATGACGACTGACACGAAATGGCGCAGCGATTCGATCGGCGGCGATGCAATCGTCCGGCGCCCGGCGGACGGGGGCGGGTTCTCCTTCACGGTAGACGAACTGGCCGAACGCGCCAGAACGCGCCTCGATGCTCCGGTGCGGATCACCGGCGACCATATACTCAATCCGTTCCTGCATCCGGATGGCGCGTCGCCGCGGTCACTGCGTGAGGCGGCTGTGCTGATTCCGGTGGTGGAACGCGAAGACGGCGCCGGCGTGCTGCTGACCACGCGGACCGATCATCTGCCGACCCATGCCGGACAGATCGCATTTCCGGGCGGCAAGATCGATCCCGGCGACGCGGATGCGACCGCCGCTGCGTTGCGGGAGTCGAAGGAAGAGATCGGGCTGGATGCGGCGTATGTGGATCCCATCGGGATCCTGCATCCCTATGTGACCGGCTCTGGCTTTCGCATCATTCCGATTCTCGGTCGGGTCCGCGAAGGATTCACGCTGACGCCGGAGCCGGGCGAGGTCGCCGATATCTTCGAGGTGCCGCTTCGGTTTCTGATGACGCCCGCCAACCACCAGCGGCGCAGCCGCGCATGGGATGGCCGCAGGCGGTATTTTTACGCGATCCCGTTCGAGGAGCGCTATATCTGGGGCGTGACAGCCGGAATCGTCCGGAGCCTCTACGACACGCTCTACGGTTGAGTTCAACACGGTGGGACTTTCATTCAATGCTGAGAATTATCCTCGTTCACCTGCTGCTGTTCCTGCTGCCGACGCTCGGCTACGCGTTCTGGCTGTTTGCGACCCGTCGATCCGCGGGGCAGGAGCAATGGGAGGATGCGCCCAGGATGTGGCTTGCGATCACCGGCGCGGGCCTGGTGGTGATCAGCCTGCTGTTCTTTGCCACGTTCGAGGGAACGCCGCCTGACGGTGTCTACAAGCCCGCGGAATTCAAGGACGGCAAACTGGTGCCCGGCCGGTTCGAATAGTCTGGGTATGGCCGGTTCCCCAACCCGACAGATGCGGTCGCTGGCGGATGCCGATTGGCTGAATACGCCGGCGATCCGCAATGTGTTCGCCGCGATCGAACGGGATGGCGATACGGCGCGCGTTGTCGGCGGAGCCGTGCGCAACACGCTGCTGGGTGAACCGGTCGCCGATATTGATATCGCCACGACGGCCCTGCCGGATGCCGTGATCGCGCGCGCGCGCCGGGCCGGGATCAAGGCGGTGCCCACGGGCATCGAGCACGGCACCGTGACGCTGGTCTCCGCCGGGGTGCCCTATGAGGTCACCACGCTGCGCGAGGATATCGAGACCTTCGGCCGGCATGCGTCCGTGAAGTTCGGGCGCGACTGGACCGCGGATGCCGAGCGGCGCGACTTCACCATGAATGCGCTTTATGTAGACAACTCGGGGCAACTCCATGATCCCACGGGAAGTGGCTATGCCGACTGCCTGGCGCGGCACGTGCGCTTCATCGGAGATCCCGGTGCCCGCATCCGCGAGGACTATCTGCGCATCCTGCGGTTGTTCCGGTTTCATGCGCAATACGGCGCCGGCGCCATGGATGCGGAGGGATTGTCCGCCGTCCTGCAATGCCGCGACGGCCTGCGGCATCTTTCCGCCGAGCGTGTCGGTCACGAAATCCGCCGCATCCTGGTGGCGCCCGGCGCGAGTGCCGTCGTCGAGGCAATGGCGGAGACGGGTATCATTGAGATCGCGCTGGGCGGTGTCGTCCGCGTCGAGGATTTCCAGCATCTGGCACGACTGGCCGCGCCCGAAGCCCGCGATCCGGCGCTGTGTCTGACCGTGCTGGCCTGCTTCGTGGAAGAAGACATCGCCCGGCTCGACGCGCACATGCGTCTCACCAATGCCGAGACAAAGCGGATGACGCGGGCGCTGTCGGCCAATGGCGCTCTGCATCCCGGCCTGGACGGGCATGCTCTGCGCACACGTCTCTATCGTCTGGGGCGCGAGGCCGCGCTCGATGGCGTGCTCATCACCTGGAGCCGTGGGGACGCGGGGCCGGAGGCCGGGGAATGGCACGCCTTGCTGGAGACCGTGCGCACGCTGGATGTTCCGGTGTTTCCGGTCAGGGGACGCGATCTCGTCGAACGCGGTATTCCCAAGGGACCCGGGGTGGGCGAGATCATGCGCACCCTGGAGGCGCGCTGGATCGCCTCGGACTTTACCGCCGGCCGCGACAGCCTGCTGGGGACCGTTGAACCTTAGGGGTCACGGCCACCTCACCACGGGCGGCATGGAGGAGAGGATCGAGGCGACGTTGCCGCCGGTCTTCAGTCCGAAGATCGTGCCGCGATCATACAGCAGGTTGTATTCCACGTAGCGGCCGCGGCGGATCAACTGTTCCTCGCGCTCGGCCTCGTTCCATGGCTTCGTGAAGTTGCCGCGCACCAGCTGCGGGTAGACCTCCGCGAAGGCAACCCCCACGTCCTTTGTGTAGGCGAGGTCCGCGTCCCAGTCGCCGGAGTTGTGGTAGTCGTAGAAGATGCCGCCGACACCGCGCGGCTCGTTGCGGTGCTTCAGCCAGAAATACTCGTCGCACCATTGCTTGTAGCGCGGATAGTCCGCAGCCGCGTGCTTGTCGCAGGCGGCCTGCATCGCCTCGTGGAAGAGCTGTGTATCCGGATCGTCCTGGGTGCGTCGGGAATTCAGCACCGGGGTCAGATCGGCGCCGCCGCCGAACCATTGGCGCGTGGTGACCACCATGCGTGTGTTCATGTGTACCGCTGGCACATGCGGGTTCTGCGGATGCGCGATCAGCGAAATGCCGGACGCCCAGAAACGCGGATCCTCGTCGGAGCCCGGGATCTGGCCGCGGAATTCCGGCGAGAACTCGCCGTGCACGGTGGAGATATGCACGCCGACCTTCTCGAACACCCGGCCGTGCATCAGCGACATCTCGCCGCCGCCGCCCTTTTCGCCCGTATGATCGGTGCGCTCCCAGGGGGTGCGCTCGAAGCGGCCGGCCTCCTCATCGCTCATCGGTCCCTTGAGCGCGCCGATCTCGTCCTCGAGCCGTTCGAACTCGGCGCAGATCCGGTCGCGCAACGCGCGGAACCAGGCGCTGGCGATGGTCTTCTTGGCTTCGATGTCTGCCGGGATCGGTCCGCCGCGCTCGCTCATGTTCGCCTCGTTCTCGTTGGATCGTCGGTCTCAGGATGACCCTGCTTTACGGGAAAGATCCCGTCTGCCGCAAGGCTTCGCCGGTCACCATGGCGGCCGACAGCGCGATGTTCAGCGAGCGCATGCCCTCGACCATGGGAATTGTCAGTCGCGCGTCGGCGGCGTCGTGCACCGCGAGCGGCGCGCCGGCGCTCTCGCGGCCGAACAGCAGGATGTCGTCGTCAGCAAAGCCGAACTCCGTGTAGGCCCGGGCCGCCTTCGTCGTGAGCAGCAGCAGGCGGCGACCGGCATCGCGGCGCCAGTCCTCGAAAGCGGTCCAGTCGATGTGCCGGACGAGGGCCACGCGGTCTGCATAGTCC
>JBFHII010000255.1:0-5069 GCA_041596535.1 Breoghania sp.
CCGTCTTGACCAGCGAGGCGTAGCAGATGGTCTCGGCATAGTGGTCGCTTGCGACGGCTTTCGAAAGGTCGGCCGAGACAGTCAGGTCTACATGAAACCGCTGGCCGAGCCGGGCCTCTTCGTCATGGACGCCGTGAAAGGCGTAGAAGGCCAGATCTTCAAGGATTATGCGTTCCATGCCGTTCCTGTAGCGCTGCGCGAACCGTGGTCGGATATATTCCAACTGCGCTGATACCCCGATGGGGCGGCACATGCCAATGCGGATTGTGCGGATGATGCAGAAAGTGGCGTGCCTGCGGCGGAATCAACCATCGCAGCGGCTGGTTCCTACCATATGGCGAGATGATCGAGCAGCGGCATCAGCAGCGCCGTTGCGAGGCCGTTCAGCCCCATCGCAAGGCCCGCGAAGGCGCCGGCGACCTCGTTCACCTGGAATGCCCGTGCGGTGCCGATGCCGTGGGCGGCGAGGCCGACCGCGAAGCCGCGGGCGGCGGGATCCCGGCACTGCAGGGCATCCATGAGGGGCGTCACGATCATCGCGCCGAAAACCCCGGTGGTGATCACCAGCACCGCGGTGAGGGTCGGGATCCCGCCAAGCGCTTCGGCCAATCCCATGGCGATCGGCGTGGTTACGGATTTCGGCGCGAGAGACATCAGCAGATCGCGTGGCGCGCCAAGCGCCCAGCCGACCGCGACGGCGGACACAATGGCGGTCGCGGAGCCCGCGAACAGGGCGAGCAGGATGGGCAGCGCAGCCTTGCGGACGCGGTCGAGGTTCTCCACCAGCGGAACCGCAAGCGCCACCGTTGCCGGGCCGAGCATGAAATGCACGAACTGGGCGCCTTCGAAATAGCTGGTGAAATCCGTGCCGGAAAGTTTCAGCGCCACGATCACGAGGGCCGCGGCGATGATCACCGGGTTGGCCAGGGGATGCCGATCGGCGCGCGCCGACAACCAGTCGGCCAGGGCATAGGCCGCCAGCGTCACCGTCAGCCACAGCAGCGGCTTTTCCGCAAGGTAGACCCAGATGTCCGTCACTCGCGTCATGATTGCGGTCCGTCGTTCTGCGAACCGGTCAGGCGCCGGGCGAGTTTGAACGTCAATGCCGCGACCGCCATGGCGGCGATGGTCGAGACGACGAGAGCGGCAACCAGTGCCACGCCATGCGCCACCAGAACGTCGGCCTGTTGCACGATACCCACGGCGGCGGGCACGAAGAGCAGTGACAGATTGCGCAGGATGGCGTGGGCGGTGTCATGCACCGGCTTTGGTATCCCGTCAGCCGATTGCCGGCTCGCCGCACGGCGCGGCCGGTTGCGCCAGCCGACAAGGCCCAGCGCGAGCAGCACCAGACCCGCGACAGGGCCGGGCAAGGGCAGGTCCAGAAGCCGCACCAGGGCTTCGCCCGCAAGTTGGCAGAGAAGCAGAAGGCTGATGGCGGGGATCATGGGCCGGCTCTTGATGGATGCGGGGGATGGCGATTGCGCCCGGTCGCGCCGAGCTTAGGTCAGGCCGAGGGGCATTCCTAGCGTCCGCATCGGAGCGGTAGCCGACGCCGCAAGACGATGCCGCCGGCGAAATAGTTGCCCGGATGTGATTTTGGTCATCTCGCCGGAGACGGAACTGCGGTTTGCTGGCGGTATCGTTTCGACATTTTCTGAAACGCAGCACTCGGGTTTCTGGCTGCCACGAACGGACGCCCGGCACGAACAGATGCCCGGCACGCAGTGACATCCGATGTGCAGTGACATCCGGCGCGCATAGGCGCCCGGAAAGCAATGACGCCTTGAAAATAATGGTGCCTTACGCGGATCAAGCCGCAGGGCATCGATACCGCCGCACGTCGAAGGCCGTGACGTGAGCGTTGAATGCGCGGCATGTGCCGCGCATGGCCGACAGTCTACTTCAGAATCCTGTCTCGGGGCAGTGGGGCATCACACGTCTGCAACCCGAAGGGAGTGCGCGTCATGGACGAGATTCAACCTCCAAGAATTATCGTGCGGTTCCACGAACAGCTGTCGAGCCGGCAGATCAAGGACCCGGTCACGGTGCTGGTCGAGAGCGATCCCGCCGCGTGGCGAAAGCTCGTGAGCCGGTTCGGTGAAATCCGCCTTGATCCGGCGGTCACCTCGTTGAAGCCTGACGAGATCCGCAAGCTCCAGAGCCTCGCGGCGGATCGGGACCCGACCTATGAGCCCGCCGATTTCGGCCTGTTCTTCGAAGCCCACGGCGACAAGGTCGAGGACATGGAGGATTTCGCCGGAGCACTGCGGCGCTGGCCGATCATGCGGTCGGTGGAAATCGAACTCGATGGTCCGCCGCCGCTGGTGGACGCCTCCAACGATCCGCTGGCCGTCAACCAAGGGTATCTTGATCCGGCGCCGGGCGGCGTCGATGCACGCTATGCCTGGACGGTGGGCGGCGGTGATGGCGCGGGCCAGGCCGTGGTCGACGTGGAGGGCGGCTGGGAACTGGCGCATGAGGACCTCACCGCGCACGGTATCTCGCTGATCGGTGGCACCAATTCCACCAATCTGCTTTGGCGGCGCCACGGAACGTCAGTGCTTGGCGAAATGGTCGCCGTCGACAATACCGTCGGTTGTGTCGGTATCGCCCCAAACGTCGGGTCGGTGCGGGTGTCGTCGATTTTCGGCAGTTCCTACTCGGGCGCCATTCTCGCCGCCCTGCCGTCGATGAATTTCGGCGACGTCATGCTGATCGAATTGCAGACCACGGCGTCGACGACGCCGGGTGGCGATCCCACGTACGGGCCGATCGAGGTTGTCGATATCAACTATGAGGCCATTCGCCTCGCCACAGCGCTTGGCGTCATTGTCGTCGAGGCCGGCGGCAATGGCACCAACAACGGCGGAACGCCGGCGACCAATCTCGACACCCATACCAACGCCGGTGGCGATCTGATCCTGTGGCGGGCTCCCGCGAACCCCGATTTTCGGGATTCCGGCGCGATCATCGTTGCGGCGGCCACCTCCGCGGCGCCGCACACGCGGCTGGCCTACTCGACCCACGGCGCGCGTGTCGATTGCTATGCCTGGGGCCAGAACGTGGAGACCACGAGCACCAATTCAGGCGGATCGACGAGCCTCTATACCTCGAGCTTCAGCGGCACCTCGAGCGCCTCGCCAATCGTCGCGGGCTCGGCGCTGTGCGTGCAGGGTGTGTTCGAGGATGCCAACGGCTTCCGGCTCAGCCCCCGGCAGATGCGGACGCTGCTCAGCGATCCGGCGCTCAACACAGCGCCTTCCATGGCGGAAACCACTGCCATGGGGATGATGCCCAACCTGCAGCAGATCATCACCACCAGCGTCGGAGTGACGCCGGACATTTACCTGCGGGATTTCGTCGGCGACACCGGCGAGCCGCACATGGGGCCGATTTCCGCGTCTCCGGACATCATCGCGCGTCCGGCGACGGTGGCTGATCCCCAGGCCTCCTTCGGTGCGGGCAGCGGCACGGAGAATTCGTCGAATCTGGGATTCACGGTGCAGGGTGGGCAGGACAATTTCCTCTATGTCCGTGGCCTCAACCAGGGTCCGGTCAATGCGACCGGGGCAACGGCTACCGTCTACTGGTCGGAGGTCTCGACACTGGTGACGCCGGATCTGTGGACCCTCGTGGGCAGTACGGCGATGCCGACGTTGCCGACCGGGGAGGTGCTCACCTGCGCCGATCCGATCACCTGGTCCTCCGGCGATATCCCGGGCGACGGGCACTACTGCTTCGTCGGCCTGCTGGATCACCCCAACGATCCGGCGCCTGGACCGGCGGACTTCGGTGATTGGGACAATTTCCGCGACTTCATCCGCAACAACAACAACGTGACCTGGCGGAATTTCAACGTCGAGGACCCGGCACCCGCGCCCGACGCGGAGCCCAAGGGGTTCGTGGCGATGCCGTTCCTGGTGCCCGGGGCGTTTGATGAGCCGCGCGACTTCGTTGTCGAGTTCGTCGGCCGGATGCCGCGCGAGGCCAAGGTGCGTCTCGAAATGCCGGTGAACTTCCTGCAGTTCATGGAAAGCGAGCTGAAGTTCGAGCGCATCGACCGGGGCGAGAATCTCGCCGTGGCGGTGTTGCCGCCGTCGGGTCGCATTCGCATCGGCCGCGGGCTTATGCCGGCCAAGGCCCGCTTCCGCATGCGGCTGCTGGTGGCCGCCGGCATCGAGAACAAGGGCGCGGACTATTCCGTTGCCGTGCGGCAGCTTTATCGGGGCGAGGAAGAGGTCGGCCGCGTCACCTGGAAGCTGGAACCCGGCCGCCGGGAGTTCGAGAAGCAACAGGCGGAGAAGGGCGGCGCCAAGGCCGCCAGGAAACGCAAGGGCCGAAAGGCCGTCTGACGGTCCGCCTGCTCGGACCCGATGCCGGATACTGGCCGGTGTCAGCGCAGCCTGCCACCCCGCGCCTTGTTCGCGCGGGGTGTTGCCGTCGAAGGATGACGCGCGATCCTGCTTCAGAGCTGTCGCAGGACCGCCGCCGCCGCTTTCAGGCCGCTGAGATGCGCGCCGTGCGCGGTGCCGTGGTAGGCAAAACCGACATGTTCCCCCGCAAATGACAGACCGGTGCCGACGCCCTGCGCCAGGCGGTCGAAATCCGCGGGCCTGGTGCCGACAGCCGGAAACGAATAGGCGCCCAGGGTATGAGGGTCCCGTGACCAGGCGGAGGAAACGATGCCGGTGGGCTCGGGCACGCGGTTGCCGAACATGGCGCGCAGAACATCCGTGAGATCGCTTTTGAGGTCGTCCGTGTTCATCGTGTCCGCACGCGCGGCATAGGCGCCTGTGGCGATCATCATCAGCACGTCGTGGCCGGTCGAAGGGCGGAGATTGAAGGCCGTCGGCCAGCGCCCGCGCGTTGCGTCCAGATGGCCGAAGAACTGGGTCTGGATCGGCCAGAAGGGTGTCTCGAAGGCGACGGCCGCCTTCGTCACCGTGCCGAAGCCGATCCGCATGATGGCGCTGGCATGGACCCGTGGCAGCGGCGGGTCGAAGGTGATCTTTCCGGCCTTGAGGACGCCCAGCGGCACCGCGCAGATTGCGTGCGCTCCCTCTATC
>JBFHII010000256.1:0-5069 GCA_041596535.1 Breoghania sp.
ACCGCGCGCCGCTCGCGGTGGAATGTGTCTTCTACAATAGGGAGTTTGCGGAGAATTTCATCCTCGCGATTTGCCTCAGCCCTGCGCCATGCCGTGATTTCCCGCGCGGGGCAGCGCGTAGGGTATCGTCCCAGCTTGATTTATAAAAACATGAGTATATTATTCATATTTATCGACTGCAGCCAGTGCGCTCCCGTCCGCTCTTCCTCCCGAGACCGGATGCCCCGCACGGAGTCCTGGCGCATGTCGGCATGGACGGCGTGCGATTCCCGCGTGCGCCGGTCCGCGCAAAGGAGACCGATCCCGTGAGCGACGATCGAGGGTTCGAGCCCGGCCGCCCCGCAGGCGCCGATACGGGCGCCAATACACGTGCCAAGACGGGCGGGCATGCGCCGTTGGCGCGCATCGGCACCGGCTGGTCGGCGTTTCACGCCGCAGCGGCGGCGCGCGGCGACGGCATGCATCCCAAACTGCTCGAGGCGCTGGAACGCGACAGGCTGGCCACCGGGGAAATGTCCGAAGGCGATCGCCGGCACGGCGATGAGCCGTCCGACGGTCCAAGGCACGGCGGGGGCGAGGTGATCTTCGTCGACTTCGCGGTCAAGGCCGCAAGCCGCCGCAAGGCCTGACCGGCGATTCGGCTCCATTGCATGGGTTTTTCAGGGTGGCGACGCGTGCCGGAATGCGGCGCGATGTGTCCTGCGCAGATCCGCTCATAAATATCGATAATTTGCCAATTTTCGGATAAAAGCGGTAAAGATTACCCCCGTATAAAAATATGGACATGATATGGATCATGTCGCGCGGCCATCAACAGTGTTCTAAGAGGCCGTGCCTGGGAGTGCCGGCCGACATGGCCTCTCTCCGGACGAAGACCAATCAGACCGTGTTCACAACGAGGGCGCGTCGGAGGGTCCCAGGCACATGCGCGCCGGACAGCCGGTCATCACGGGCTGGATGCGGCGCGCCGCCGGGAAACGCATAAACAACAGGAGTTAGATCGTGGCAAAACGGACCCGGGAGCAGTTGCTGGAAGAAGTCCTCACAGCCTACCAGCGCATCGATGATCCCCGCCTCAAGGAAATCATCCTCACCGTCATCAAGCACGTTCACCTGGCGGCGGCCGAGTGCAACCTGACGTTCGACGAATGGATGCAGGGCATGGATTTCATCAAGGACATGGGCCAGATCTCCACCGAGAATCGCCATGAGGTCATTTTGCTGTCTGACCTTCTTGGCCTCAGCGCCCTGATCGAGCTGCAGGGCCGCGATCCGGTGCCACCGGAAACGCCGGGCAGCGTCGTCGGCCCGCTGCATGCGGAGGGATCGCCGTTCTTCGACATCGAGGGAACGATCAATCTCGACCATGTTCCCGGTGAGCAGACCGCCTATGTCAACGGATATGTGAAGGGTGTCGACGGCGAACCGATCGCCGGAGCCGTCATCGATATCTGGCAGACGGCACCGAACGCGCTTTACGCGGTGATCGATGAAAACCAGTCGGAGCACAATCTTCGCGGCAAGCAGATCACCGACGAGAACGGCCGCTACGCCTTCTACACGGTGAAGCCGGTGCCCTACACGGTGCCGCGCGACGGGCCTTGCGGAAAGATCCTGCGCGCCTCGGACCGCCACGGCATGCGCGCACCGCACATCCATATGGGCATCCAGGCCGAGGGCTATAAGGAGCTGATCACCGAGCTCTTCCCCTCCGATGGCGACTACCTGGAAAGCGATACGGTCTTTGGCGCCCAGCCGGCGCTCTATATGGAATACAAGAAGAACACCGATCCGAACATCGACGCGGACCTGAAGGTGGACTTCGACTTCTACCTCAGAAAACCCGCCTGAAGGCGCATTGCCTGATGTCTGATGCTTGAAGTCTGCGGCAAGGCTGGCGGGGTCCCTCGCCAGCCTTGCGGATTCAATGACCCCGCCTGAAGCAGGGTGCCGCTCCCGGAACGCGCTCTACTGCAGCGCGTCGTAGCCGGCGGGGAAGCCGTTCAGCGAAATCGGGATGCCGATGCCTTCTTCGGGCGTCTGGAAGATGATGAAGGTGGCCAGCGTGCCGGTCCGCATCTTGTCGAGCAGCTCGTCCTGCAGGATCACCTCGGCGATGCAGCCGTTGGGCAGGCAGCGCACGAAGCCGGCGCGGCCGATGTCCGCGCCATCCACCTTGAGGCCCAGTCCGAAGGGCAGCAGCACGCCAAGCGGCGCCAGCACGCGCAGGATCTTGGCTTCCTTGTCGGCGGTTTTCAGCACGATCACCGAAAGCCCGACGTTCTCGCGGTCTTCCGCGGTCACGTTCTGGATCAGGGCGCATTGCTCGCCGGCGGCGCCGGGGGGCGTGTCGCAGCGAATCTGCCAGTCGCCGTGCGACGCGCGCACCGCACCCTGGGCCGCTGCGGGAGCCGCCATTGCGATCGGCAGGAGAGCCGCCATGCCCAAGGCAGCCAGGCGTGAAGTCAGGGTGGGCACATCAACCTCCGATGCGATACAGGAGCCCGGTTGCCGGACCCTTGGAAACTATGAGCGCTTTCGATCACGGGCGCCGTGGGGACGCCAAACGGCGGCGTCTTCGGGCGGCCTGTCGCGACGCTCCGGCCCGCATTGATACGAATCATTGCCCGCCAGGCGATCGACAGTCGGGGCGACATTGCCCGACTCGGGCTCCCTTTGCCAATCCCGTGCTCTTGCTTATCGCATGAGATGGCGGAATTGCGGCGGAGTCGCGGCTCCTTATCCGTATTCCTTACGGCATAGTGCGAATGCGGGATTGCGATACGCTCGCGCTTGTGGTTTTTGTGCCCCGAAATCGGGAGAAACCCTCTTCGGCCGCGGCCGGGCGGGTTCTCCCAGGGGAAGGCAAGTGGGTGCGTCACCTCGCCGCCCGTCACGCTTTATCGGGTGCCGGTGCATTCCGTTTGCGCCTAATATGCCGCCCCGAAACAGATCTTGATACTTGCTGCCGCTCGCCGTGCCGGAGAAACCGGTGTATGGCAGGGCGCAGGCAATGCGATTCATCCCGCAGGGGCGCGGGATATGAAAGGGAGCGCTACAAGGTGACGAAACCGCTCGATCGTTTGATGGGTATGGCCAGGGCTGGCGCCGGCGGCATGACCGCACTGGTGGCCGCAGGCGTGAGCGCCGCTTCGGCCGCGCAGCCGGAAGACTGGCAGATCGGCTTCCAGCCGGCCGCCAGCGAAGTCATGCACGACATCACGTGGTTCAACAACTTCACGCTGTGGATCGTGATCCCGATCGTGGTGTTCGTGACCGCGCTGCTGGGCATCTGCGTCGTCCGTTTCCGGGCCAAGGCCAACCCGACGCCGTCGCGCACCACGCATCACACCATGATCGAGGTGCTGTGGACGGTGGTCCCGATTCTCATCCTGGTGGTCATCGCGGTGCCGTCGTTCCGCCTGCTCTACAAGGAGCTGGTGCTGCCGGAGACCGAGCTGACCATCAAGGCGACCGGCTACCAGTGGTACTGGGGCTACGAGTATGCCGAGGACGGCATGGAAGACGTGTCCTTCGACAGCCTGATGCTGACCGACGAGGACCGCAAGGCGCGCATGGAAGCGCGCGGCCTGACCGAGAAGCAGGTTCCGCGGCTGCTGGCCGTCGACAACCAGCTCGTCGTTCCGGTCGACACCAACATCCGCATCCAGGTGACCGCTGCGGACGTGATCCATGCCTTCGCGATGCCGGCCTTCGGCGTCAAGGTAGATGCCATTCCGGGCCGCCTGAACGAGACATGGTTCCGTGCCGACGGCACCGGCGTCTACTATGGCCAGTGCTCGGAGCTGTGCGGCAAGGACCACGCCTTCATGCCGATCGCCATTCGCGTCGTCTCCAAGGAGCAGTTCGCCTCCTGGGTCGAGGCCGCGAAGGACGACGTGGATGAGGCCAACGCGCTTCTGGCATCGATGATCGACGCCGACGCGACAAAGCAGACCGCCGCGACCGGCGCGGCAACCATGACGGGTGCCCGCCGCTAGTCGACGCAGCACAGACAAACCCAAGCGGGAGGCCGATAAGGCGCAGGCACCTTGGCGCCGGCCCGGCCACGATACCAGGGAGATACACATGGCGGCTTCCGAAGCCCACGGCGCTCACGCCCATCCGACAGGCTGGCGGCGCTACGTCTACTCGACGAACCACAAGGACATCGGAACGATGTACCTGATCTTCGCGATCTGCGCGGGGATCCTGGGTGGCTTCCTGTCCGTCGCGATGCGCGCGGAACTGCAGGAGCCGGGCATGCAGATCTTCGCGGATCCGCATATGTTCAACGTGTTCACCACGGCGCACGGCCTGATCATGATCTTCTTCATGGTGATGCCGGCGCTGATCGGCGGCTTCGCCAACTGGTTCGTGCCGATCATGATCGGCGCGCCGGACATGGCCTTCCCGCGGATGAACAACATCTCCTTCTGGCTGCTTCCGCCGGCCATCCTGCTGCTGGTCCTCTCGATGTTCGTCGAAGGTCCTCCGGGCGGCATGGGCGTGGGTGGCGGCTGGACGATCTATCCGCCGCTGTCGACATCGGGCCAGCCCGGTCCGGCTATGGACCTGGCGATCCTGGCTCTGCATATCGCGGGTGCCTCCTCGATCCTCGGCGCGATCAACTTCATCACCACCATCTTCAACATGCGCGCACCGGGCATGACGCTGCACAAGATGCCGCTGTTCGCCTGGTCGGTGCTGGTCACCGCATTCCTGCTGCTGCTGTCGCTGCCCGTCCTGGCCGGCGCCATCACCATGCTGCTCACCGACCGCAACTTCGGCACGACCTTCTTCGCGCCCGAAGGCGGCGGCGACCCGATCCTGTTCCAGCACCTGTTCTGGTTCTTCGGTCACCCCGAGGTTTACATCCTGATCCTGCCCGGCTTCGGGATGATCAGTCAGATCGTCTCCACCTTCTCGAAGAAGCCGGTGTTCGGTTACCTCGGTATGGCCTATGCGATGGTTGCAATTGGCGCTGTCGGCTTCATCGTGTGGGCTCACCACATGTACACGGTCGGTCTGTCGCTCAATACACAGCGCTACTTCGTCTTCGCCACCAT
>JBFHII010000257.1:0-5042 GCA_041596535.1 Breoghania sp.
CGCAGCCCTAGCCAGCGCGATGGAGGAGGGCGCGCTGGGCTATACCGTCGCGCTTGGCCTGCCCGAATTGCGAGCCCGGATCGCGCAGCTCTACGCGGACTGGTACGGGCTGCGGATCAGTCCGGAGCGGATCGTCGTGATATCCGGGTCATCCGCGACGCCCGCGGCTGGGAGCGCCCGTCCGACCACGCGCCGGTGCTGACGGTTCTGGAAAGCGAATAAGACCATGAGCGATCGTTCGGAACGACGCCTGATATCCACGGGTTCGCCCTTCGAGCGCGAGGCTGGTTACTCGCGCGCGGTCGTCGATGGCGAGTGGGTCTTCGTGTCGGGCACCACCGGCTTCGACTACACCACGATGGAGATGCCCATTGGCGTCGCCGACCAGACGCGCAATGCGCTGGCAACCATTGCCGCCGCGCTCGAGGAGGCGGGGTGCTCGATGCGCGATGTGGTGCGGGCCCGCTATTACGTTTCCGACCGCACGTTTGTGGATGTCGTGTTCGCCGAACTGGGCGCGGTGTTTGGCGACATTCGTCCGGCCGCGACCATGGTGATCTGCGATCTGATCAAGCCGGAGATGCTGGTGGAGATCGAGGTCACGGCAAGGCGGCGTTAAAGCGCGCCCGCGTGATGTTGCTAGCGGTGCAAGCGGTTGGGCCGCATATCGGCTGGCGAGTCCGGCCGTGCGCCATCATATCTGCCGCCGAACGATTTCCCTCCCGGCCGCAATGATCTATGACGACGGGACGCCTTGAAAACACACCGGCAACAGGAACATCAACCGTATGAGCATGTTTCCCGAAGAACTGCTGGCGGGCTATGGCCGCTACCGCGACAAATCCAAACCCAACCGCGAAGCCCTGCAGGATCTCGCCATCTATGGCCAGAAGCCGAAGGTGATGGTGATCGGCTGCTGCGACAGCCGGGTGACGCCCGAGGGGATTTTCGATGCCGGACCGGGCGAATTGTTCGTGGTGCGCAACGTCGCAAACCTGGTACCGCCGTACGAGGAGAACGGTGACTATCACGGCACCAGCGCGGCGCTCGAGTTCGCCGTTCAGGCGCTGAAGGTCGAGCATATCATCGTGCTGGGGCATGCACGGTGCGGCGGCATCGAGGCGTTTCGCGCCGAGGAGTCCGTGCCGTTGTCGCCCGGCGATTTCATCGGCAAATGGATTACGCTGCTGCAACCCGCTGCCGACACGCTGGCGTGCATGCCGCTGGACAAGGATACGCCACCGCAACTGGCGATGGAGTATGCCGGCATCCGCCAGTCGCTGAAGAACCTGCGCACCTTTCCATGCGTGCGCATTTTGGAAGAGCGCAAGCGCCTTGTCCTGCATGGCGCCTGGTTCGACATCGGGTCGGGCGAGTTGCGGGTCATGGATCCTGAGAACGAACGATTTTCCGTCCCCCGGTAGGCGCCTGCGCAACCATTGAGCCGCCGTGCGGCAACGAAAACGGGCGCATCATGCCTGATGCGCCCGTTCAACCGTTCGATGTGGACCCTGCTCGGGTTCGCGGTCAGGCGGCCTTGCGGTTCTTCAGCAGGCCGCGGTTGACCAGCACCTCGGCGATCTGCACCGCGTTGAGCGCCGCGCCCTTGCGCAGGTTGTCCGAGACCACCCAGATATTCAGCCCGTTCTCAACCGTGGCGTCCTCGCGGATGCGCGAGATATAGGTCGCGTCCTCACCGGCGGATTCATACGGGGTGATGTAGCCGCCGTCTTCCTGCTTGTCGATGACCAGGCACCCGGGTGCCTCGCGCAGGATGGTGCGGGCCTCGTCGGCCGAGATCTCGTTCTCGAACTCGATGTTGACGCTCTCCGCATGGCCGATGAACACCGGTACGCGCACGGCGGTGCATGTGACCTTGATCTTCGGATCGAGCATCTTCTTGGTTTCGGCCAGCACCTTCCATTCTTCCTTGGTGTAGCCGTCTTCCATGAAGACGTCGATGTGCGGGATGACGTTGAAGGCAATCCGCTTGGTGAACTTCTTCGGCTCGATCGGGTCGTTGACGAAGACCGCGCGGGTCTGGTCGAAGAGCTCTTCCATCGCCGCCTTGCCGCCGCCGGAGACCGACTGATACGTGGAGACGACGACGCGCTTGATCTTGGCGGCGTCATGCAGGGGCTTCAGGGCCACGACGAGCTGCGCCGTGGAGCAGTTCGGATTGGCGATGATGTTCTTCTTGGAGAAGCCTTCGATGGCGTCGGCGTTGACTTCCGGCACGATCAGCGGCACGTCGGAATCGTACCGCCACGCGGAAGAGTTGTCGATCACCACGCAGCCCTGCGCCGCGATCTTCGGTGCCCATTCCTTGGCCACGTCGCCGCCGGCCGACATCAGGCAGATGTCGGTGTCGCTGAAATCGTAGTTCTCCAGCGCCTTGCACTTCAGCGTCTTGTCGCCGAAGGAGACGTCGACGCCCTGCGAGCGCCGCGAGGCGACGGCCACGACTTCATCGGCGTCGAACTGCCGCTCGTCGAGGATGTCGAGGATCTCGCGGCCGACGTTGCCGGTCGCGCCTACGACCGCGATTTTGTAACCCATGGAATTCGTTCCTTCTCGATTTCTCCGGCCGCGCAATCGGGACCGGTCTCGTTCCCTGAAGGCCGAGACCGTTTCCGGTCCGCGGCCCCGGTCGCCCCCCGGCCCGGGGAACGCGGGACGAGCGGCACCGTCAGACGGTTGTCTTGGCGGTCGTTTTCGTCGTGGTTTTCGTGGAGACGGCAGCAGGATTCGCTGCGCGAAGGCGCGCGAACGCAAGATCGGACGTGGACAGTGCGGCGAGAAGCGGCATGACGATCCGTGAGCCTGAAACCAGTTCCCGCTCTATTGCGGTCAATTGCAGCGAAAGTCAAGCCGCGGCGGTGCCGTGACGGGTGGCGGGCAGCCCGTCCGGACGCGCGCGACGCTCCGCGTGTGCAGGCGTGGCGAGGCGGGAATGCGCCCTGGATCCGGCTCGGCCGCTATCCGTGCAGGAAGGTGTTTGCAATTCGATTTCTGAGCGGTGCCAGCGCGCCGGCGAGCGACAGTGCTGCACGGATCGCCACGGTGTTGAGGGCGCTCGGCGAGGACAGGAACCGGCGCAGCCGTTCGGTCTCGGAACAGACATGGGCGCCCGCCGCGTGCCGCGCGGCATGATAGCCTTCAAGATCGCCTGTAACGAGACGGCGGGCCAGATCGGCGCTGTCGGCAATGCCCAGATTCATGCCGCGGCCGCCCACGGGGGAGTGGCAGTGGGCGGCATCGCCGGCAAGAAACACCCGGCCCACCCGGTAGCGCTCCGCCTGACGCGCCGCGAGGTGAAACTGTCCCTGGCGGTTGATGTGCGTGATGTCCATCGGCAATGGCAAGGCAGCGAGGGCGTCCGGCGTGTTGGCCACCACCCGGTAGCGGTTCGGCGCCATATGGGCGACCACCGCCATCTGTCCGTTATCCGCGCGCGCCAGGACGAAGCTGCCATCGTGCGGCCAGTCGCGTGCGTTGACGTCCGCGATCGACCACACTTCCTCGATGTCGCGGCCGGTGTAGGCAATGCCGAGCGCCTCGCGAATGCGGCTGTGGACGCCGTCCGCCGCGATGACATGCTCCGCACGCTGTATCGTGCCATCCGCAAAGCTCACGTCGACACCGGCGTCGTCCTGGGAGATGCCTGTCACCTCGCGGCCGAAGGACACAGAACCTCCAAACGCGGAAAGGCGGTCGCGCAGGATCTCCTCGGTCCGGTCCTGGGGCAGCGCGACGGCGGTGTCGTGCAGGGCGTCCGATCTGTCGAGAGGCAGGGTCAGCTTGAGGGTGTCGCCGAGATAGATTTTCGCCCGCTCGATGCGCATGGCCTCGCGCAGCAGGGCCGTGGTCGTGCCGGAAGGCGCCAGAAGTTCAAGGCTTTCAGGCAGGATGCCCACGGCGCGCGACAACCCCGAGCCCTCGGGACGCTTGTCGACGACAACAGGAACAACGCCTTGCCGGGCCAGTTCCACGGCCGCGGTGAGGCCTGTGGGTCCGGCCCCCACAATCAGAATTGTCATGCGCCAATGTCTCCTCTGGTTGCGGGAAAATATAGGCGGTCAACATGCGCGAAAGGTAGCAGAAACCTTCCGCAGGGCGGTGCCTGTCAAGGCGAGCGGCCATGATGGCGCTGATTACGCCGGACGCGATGCTGGCAGGTGTGGAGCCGTGCCACCGCAAGGCCATCTGCGCCATCCCACGCGCAGGAGAGCACGGCCATGTCGCCTGGTTTCATCACACCGCGTGTGGAGCGCGGTCAGCGGACCCTTGGGTGAGAAGAGAGGATCTTGACTAAGTAATATTACGTATAAGAGCTTTCCCTAGGTGTCGGTTTAACGCTTCTTTCTCAATTTTACTTAATAACTTAATCAATGATCGTTGTTTCAATTTTCTGATAGCGGACTGGAGAAGTCGACATGGTTTCAAGCATGCTTGGGTGGGTGCCCAATATCCGGATCGGAACCCGGGTCTATGGTCTCGCAGCGCTTGCCGCATTCGCGGTGGCGGCGCTGGGTATCGTGTATGTGTCCGGTGATCGCGCCATGGTGCGGGAAATCGAAAACCAGTCCGAGTACGCCTATCTCGCGAGTCTGACCGAGCAACTGAAGACCGGTACGTTGCAGATGCGGCGCCGCGAGAAAGATTTTCTGCTGCGCCGCGATATGAAATACGCGGAGAGCTATGCCAAGGAAGCCGCCAAGGTGAAATCCCTGCTTGACGAGATCGCGACCCTGCCGGTGGCGGCCAATCTGGCGCAGGAAATGACGTCTCTGTCCGGCGGCATCGACCGGCTGAACGCGCAATTCGTCGTCGTCTCCGATCTCTACCGCAAGCTCGGTCTCACCGAGGAAGAAGGTCTTCAGGGAACGCTGCGCGCGGCGGTGCACGATGTCGAGGAGCGCATCACCGCGGCCAATCTTGACGCGTTGACCGTGAAGATGCTGATGATGCGCCGGCATGAAAAGGATTTCATGCTGCGCGGCGCCGAAAAATACATCGGAAGGATCGATGACCGGCGGACG